>DATJUL010000413.1:0-6636 GCA_035502295.1 Allostellaceae bacterium
GGCATCGATCCGATCGCGGTCGGCGACATTCGCGACCTCGTGGCGCACCTGAAAGACCGCGGCATCGGCGTCTTGATCACCGATCACAATGTGCGCGACACGCTGAAGATCGTCGACCGGGCGTACATCATGCATGATGGACGGGTGCTGATGGAGGGCAGGCCCGAGGAGATCGTGTCCGACGCGGAAGTGCGCCGCGTTTACCTCGGCGAAAGATTCAGCCTATAAGCCGGTCGTAACGGAGCGCTACGGGTGAATAGCAGGACCGGCTTTTCGCAACGGCTCGATCTGCGGCAGAGCCAGACGCTCGTCATGACGCCGCAACTGCAGCAGGCGATCAAGATGCTGCAGCTGTCGAATGTCGAACTGGCGGAGTTTGTTGCGACCGAGATCGAGCAGAACCCGTTGCTCGAACACGGCGAGCGTGACGGCGAGGACGCGCCGGCGGGCGAGGGCGAGGCAGCGCCGACAGCTGCCGAAAGCCCCGTGACGCCGCTTGCCGAGGAGTTGCCGACCGCAGCGCCCGGCGAGATCGCGGGCGATGCCGCCGAGCACTGGGAGGCGCGCGCCGGCGACGAAGGCGATGGCTCTGTCGATCGCGGCGGCGAGACGCGGGCGTGGGAACGCTCCGGCGGCGGCGACGACAACGAGGGAGCGGGCGTCGAACTGGCCGCCGCCAGGCCGCGCACGCTGCGCGAGCATCTGATCGAGCAGATCGGCGCCGATCTGCCCGACGTCGGCGATCGGGTCATCGCCTTTCATCTGCTCGACCAGCTCGATGAGGCCGGCTATCTGAGCGGCACGCCGGAGGAGGCGGCCGAGCGGCTGGGCTGCCCCGTCAAGCGGGTCGAACGCGTGCTGAAGCGATTGCAGGAACTCGATCCGCCCGGCGTGTTCGCGCGCGGTCTGGCGGAATGTCTGGCCCTCCAATTGCGCGACCGCAATCGCCTCGATCCGGCGATGCAGAAGCTGCTCGACAATCTGCCGCTGTTGGCGGCCCGCGACGCCGGCGCATTGATGCGCGTGTGCGGCGTCGACGCCGAGGATCTTGCCGAGATGATCGCCGAGATCAGATCGCTTGACCCGCGGCCGGGTCATGCCTTCGACCCGCCCCTGGCCCAACCGGTCGTGCCCGACATCATCATGCGGGCGCTGCCGCAGGGCGGCTGGACCGTCGAACTGAACGCCGACACGCTGCCCCGGGTGCTGGTGAACAACCGCTATTTCGCCCGCGTCAACAGCGCCGCGCGCAGCAAGATCGACCGCGATTATCTGGCCGACCGGCTGCAGGCGGCAAACTGGCTGGTGAAATCGCTGCACCAGCGCGCCACGACCATCCTCAAGGTGGCGACCGAGATCGTCCGCCAGCAGGAGGGGTTTTTTCACGGCGGCGTGCAGGCGTTGCGCCCGCTGATCCTGCGCGACATCGCCGATGCGATCGGCATGCACGAAAGCACGGTCAGCCGCGTCACGACCAACAAATACATGGCGACGCCGCGCGGACTGTTTGAATTGAAATATTTTTTTACCTCCTCGATCGCGGCTTCGCAGGGCGGCGACGCGCATTCCGCCGAGGCGGTGCGGTTTCGCATCCGCTCGATGATCGAACGCGAGCCGTCGGACGACACGCTGTCCGACGAGAAGATTGTCGAACTGCTGCAGCGCGACGGCGTCGACATCGCCCGCCGCACGGTCGCGAAATATCGCGAGTCGATGCGCATTCCCTCGTCGGTGCAGCGCCGCCGCGAAAAGACGCTGGCCCTGTGAGCGGCGCGCGGCGCGGCTTGATCCGGTCGCCGGCGATGCCCACTTGGGTCGCAGCATGCCGTCGTGCGCCGCATCTGAATTTGATGGTGTAAGCCATGCAGCTGACGGTCACAGGCAAGCAGGTCGATGTCGGCGAGGCGCTGCGCCGCCACGTCGAGGCCGCCCTCGATGCCGTTGTCGGAAAATACTTCCGGACGGCGATCGAATCGCACGCCGTGTTTTCCCGCGAGGCGCATTTGATCCGGGCCGAATTGTCGTTGCACATCGGCCGCGGCATGGTCGTCAACAGCGGCGCGGCGGCGCCGGATCATTATGTCGCGTTCGACAGCGCCGCGGAGCGCCTCGCCAAACAATTGCGCCGCTACAAGCGCCGCCTGCGCGATTACCACGGCAAGGCGCGGGCGGCGGTAGAAACGGCGGAAGCGGAGGAGACGGCGCGGTCCTTCGTGCTGGCGCCGTTCGACGATAGCGGCGAGGCGGACACGGCGCCGACCGGCGGCGCGCCGGTCGTCATCGCCGAGATGAGCACCGATCTGCCGCACCTGACGGTCGGCGAGGCGGTCATGCGGATGGATCTGGCCGATGCGCCAGTGCTGTTGTTCCGCAACCGGTCGCACGGCGAACTCAACCTCGTCTACCGCCGCGCCGACGGCAATATCGGCTGGATCGACCCGGCGACGCAGCAGCATCCGGCGGAACCGCGATGATGCAGATCGTCGATCTGCTCGCGCCGCGCGGCATCATCGCGCAGCTGCGGGTCGGCAGCAAAAAGCAGGCGTTGGTGGAAATCGCCCGGCGCGCCTCCGTCGCGTCCGGCGTGTCCGAGCGGCCGATCTATGAGGCGCTCTCCGAGCGCGAGCGATGCGGCAGCACCGGCATCGGCAACGGGGTTGCGGTGCCGCACGGCAAGCTCGCCGAGCTGCCGCAGATCGTCGGCATTTTCGCGCGGCTGGAGCGGCCGATCCCGTTCGAGGCGATCGACGATCGGCCGGTCGATCTGGTGTTCGCGCTGCTCGCCCCGGCCGATGCCGGCGCCGAGCACCTGCGCGCCTTGGCCCGCATTTCGCGCCTGCTGCGCGACGGCGCCATCTGCCAGAAGCTGCGCGGCACCGACCACGCCGACGCGCTCTACGCCTTATTGACCGACCGCAGCGAAATCCAGGCAACCTGATCCATCGGGTTGACTTGAAGCACCCAAAACCGTCATCCGCGGCCCCCGGCTCAAGTCCGGGGGTGACCCGCGGATCCCAATCTAATGCGGCGCGTTCTGTTCCTCCGCGCGGGCGGCGATGCGCGACGGGTGGGCGGGGTAGACGCCGAGCACGGTGACTTCAGTCGAGAAGAAGGCGAGTTCTTCGAGCGCCAGTTGCAGCGGCCGGTCGTCGGGATGCGCCTCGACATCGGCATAGAACTGCGTCGCGGTGAACTGGCCGCCGACCATGTAGCTTTCGAGCTTTGTCATGTTGACGCCGGTCGTCGCGAACCCGCCCAATGCCTTGTAGAGCGCGGCCGGCACGTTGCGCACGTTGAACACGAAGGTGGTGACGCTGGGCGTGCCGGGCGGCGGGCGCCGCGGTTCCGGCGCCATGACAAGAAACCGGGTCGTGTTGTGCGCCGCGTCCTCGATGTTCCGCGCCAGCGACACGAGACCGTAGACTTGGCCCGCGAGTTCCGAGGCGATCGCGGCCACCGCGGGATCGCCGAGTTCCTTGACCTCGGCGGCGCTGCCGGCGGTGTCGGCGCGCACCACCGGCTGCAGCCCGTGCGCGCGGATAAAGGCGCGGCACTGCGACAGCGCGTGGACGTGGCTGCGCACGGTCCGCACGCGGTCGAGGCGCGCGCCGGGCAAGGCCAGCAGATGATGGCTCACCCGCTCGAAATGCTCGGCGATGATGTGGAGGCCGGATTGCGGCATCAGGTGGTGGATGTCGGCGACGCGGCCGGCGACCGAATTCTCGATCGGGATCATCGCCAGAGCCGCCCGCCCCGCGCGCACCGCCGCAAAGGCGTCCTCGAAGGCGGCGCACGGCAAGCTCGTCATCGCCGGAAAGACGCGCCGGCAGGCGAGGTCGGAATAGGCGCCGGGCGCGCCCTGAAACGCGATTATCCGGGCCGGATCGGAGGTCTGCGACATTCACTCTTCCATCAAGGCGCGGGCGCGGGCGAGGTCGGCCGGCGTGTCGACCTGGACGCCGAGCCAGGCGCGATCGATCAGGCTGACCGCGATATGCATGCCGGCTTCGAGCGCACGCAATTGCTCGAGCCGCTCGCGCTGTTCGAGGACGCCGCGCGGCAAGGCGACAAAGCGGTCGAGCGCGGCGCGGCGGAAGGCGTAGAGCCCGATATGTTCGTAATGCGGCCCGGCGCCCCACGGCACCGCGGCCTTCGAGAAGTAGAGGGCGCGCGCCGGTCGCGCCGGATCGGCAAAGCCGGCCGCCACCTTGTTGACGCTCAACTCGAACAGCATCGCCGGATCGGCGATTTCAGCGGCGAGCGTCGCGATGTCGGCGCCGGTCTCGGCGAGCGCGGCGAGCGCGATACGAATCGCGCCGGGATCGAGCATCGGCATGTCGCCCTGCACGTTGATGACGGCATCATGCGCGCGTTCGGGATCGAGCAGCGCGAGCGCGGCGTGGATGCGGTCGGAACCGGTCGGCAGCGCCGGATCGGTCAGGACCGCGCGGCCGCCTTCACGCTCGATCGCTTCGGCGATCGCAGCGTCGCCGCAGGCGACGACGACCGGCCCCGCCCCGGCCGCGACGGCGTGGCGCCAGACATGGACGATCATCGGCACGCCGGCGATCAGCGCCAGCGGCTTGCCCGGCAGCCGCGTCGCGGCGAGCCGCGCCGGGATCACGACGATCGGGTTGTGCGGGGCGGACGGGGTCATCGTGCCGTCTTGGGTTGCGACGGCGCAGCAATAGCGGTCGCGGGCGAGGTTGGGCAAGCACATGCGTCAGCAGACCGCGGGGCCGCGCGGCCGCAGACCGTGACGCCGCCGGATCGGCGCGCTATGATCGCGCAGAGCTGCCGTGCCGCGGGTGCGACGATGATCGGTCCGCCGGGGTTGCCGAATATCGGGCGCCGCATATTTCGCTTCCGCAACCCGCGCCCGAGCCGGTTGCGGGTGCCGTGCCTGGCCTTCAGATGGGCGCTGGTGTTTTATGCTGCCGGGGCGATGGCGCATTTCGCGCATCACATGGCGTTCGGTCTGCCGGTGGGCACCGACCCGTCATTCCACGCCGCGCTCGCCAGCGCACCGGTGGCGCTGACCTGGCCGGCCGACCTGATCGGGACGCTGCTGACATTGGCGTGAGCGCGGCGCGCGGCCGACGGCGTTGGGGTGAACAATTCCGTGAGTGACGACGACACCTTTGGCGGCCGGATGCGGCGCTATGCGCGGGTCGGCAACGCGATGGCGGGGCTCGGCGCGCGGCTCGCCGGCGAACGCTATCTCGGCCTCGCGATCGACCGCGAGCGGCATGCCGCCGATCTGAAAGCGGCGCTCGGCGGCATCAAGGGGCCGCTGATGAAGGTCGCGCAGCTCCTGGCGACGATCCCCGACGCGCTGCCCGACGAATACGTCCGCGAGCTCATAGAGTTGCAGGCGAATGCGCCGGCCATGGGATGGCCCTTCGTACGCCGCCGCATGATGGGCGAATTGGGGCCGGACTGGCAGCGCCGCTTCGCCAGCTTCGAGCGCGAGGCGGCGCGCGCGGCATCATTGGGCCAGGTCCATCGCGCGATGGCGCTCGACGGCACAAAGCTCGCCTGCAAACTGCAATATCCCGACATGGCCTCGGCGGTCGAGGCCGATCTGCGTCAATTGCGCCTCGCGATGGGCCTCTACGAGCGCTACGACCGCACCGTCACGACCGCCGACATCCACGCCGAGATCGCCGCGCGGCTGCGCGAGGAGCTCGATTACGCGCGCGAGGCCGCTCACCAGCGGCTTTACGGTGCGATCCTGAAAGATGAACCGGGCGTCGCCGTACCGCGCCCGATCGCCGAATTATCGACGGCGCGGCTGTTGACGATGACCTGGCTGGAGGGCCTGCCGTTCCTGGAGGTCGCCGCGAACGCGCCGCTCGCCGTGCGCAACGAGATCGCGCTCAGGATGTTCCGCATCTGGTACGTGCCGTTTTATTTTTACGGCGTCATCCACGGCGACCCGCATCTCGGCAACTACACGGTGGCGCCCGACCGCACCGTGAACCTCTTGGATTTCGGCTGCGTCCGCATCTTCCCGGCAGCGTTCGTGAAGGGCGTCATCGATCTCTATCACGCGCTGCAGAAGGATGACCGCGACCTGGCGGTCACGGCCTATCGCGCCTGGGGCTTCGGCCACTTGTCGAACGAGATGATCGACGTGCTGAACCGCTGGGCCGCCTTCGTCTACGGCCCCTTATTGGACGACCGCACGCGCATGATCCAGGAGCGGCGCCAGAAGGGCGTCGACGACGGCCGCAATCTCGTCGACGACGTGCACCGCGACATCCGGCGCCTGGGCGGCATCGCGCCGCCGCGCGCCTTTGTGTTCATGGACCGCGCCGCCGTGGGCCTCGGGTCGGTGTTCCTGCACTTGAAGGCCCGCATCAATTGGCACCGCCTCTTCCACGAACTGATCGACGATTTCGACGAACAACGGCTCGCCGATCGCCAACAAAAAGCGCTCGCCGCCGCCCTCGTCCCGCCGCCCGCCTGAGGCTGCCGGGCTACGCCCGCGCCGGCTGGGTGGCGACCTCGCGGCCGAGGGCCGACAGCGCCGTCGCGACGATATGGCGGGCGGCGAGGCCGGCGGTGTCGTATTGCGCGGCCGGCGAATCGTGGTCGAGGAACACGTCGGGCAACACCATCGTGCGGATTTTG
>DATJUL010000414.1:0-3040 GCA_035502295.1 Allostellaceae bacterium
GGGAAACATACACGCTGCCCCGATTTCATCAGGCGGATGCCTACGAGCCCCTCGCTGACCGTTTCGGCCAATTTCCGGCCGTGGTCAGTCTGGAGGTCGTTGAGCACGTCGTGTGGCCTCGAAAGTTCATCGCCACCTGCCAAGATCTTCTCGAACCCAATGGTACGCTGATTTTGTCGACGCCTTACCACGGATGGCTGAAGAACGTCGCGATCGCCGTCAGCGGCAACTTCGACAAGCACGTCGATCCGCTTTGGGATGGCGGCCACATCAAATTCTGGTCAGAGCGAACGCTAGCGGCGCTGCTTACCGAGGCCGGGTTCCGTGATCTCCGGTTTGTTCGGGTCGGGCGGATCGCGCCACTCGCGAAGTCGATGATCGCGATAGCGCGTCGTCAATAGGCGCAGCGTGCGCTGCGGTCCGCCGCAACGGTGGAGTGGTCTACGCGCTTCGAGAGGGGTATCCTTGCGAAGGACACAGGTTGCGCCCGGTGCCTCGGCTCGAGATAGGACGACCGGATGAAGCGGAGAAAATTCTGCGCGAGCGTCTTGGCGGTGGCGGCAGGGCCGCTCGCCCCCGCATTGGCGCGCGCGGAGACGACGAACGTGATGGTCGGCGTCAAGCAGGGCATGCGGGCGATGTTGCTCACGCCTGGCGGCACTGGTCCGGTACCCGCAATCCTCCTGCTGCACACCAGCGGCGGCTTGAGCCAGGCGGACATCGATTTTGGCCAGCGCCTCGCGCAGGAAGGATACGTCGTGCTCGTGCCCGCGTTTCTCGAGGCCTACGGCATCGGGCCGCGCGAGCGGCGGGCAACCTTCACCTCCGACGCGGAGTCCATCTACGCAGATTTTCTCGCCGCTCTCGACATGCTGTCGCGCCATCCCCGAGTCACCGGCCGAAAGTTCGGCGCGATCGGTTTCTCGAACGGCGGCTATTTCGCGATGTGGCTCGCCGCGACGGCAAAAGTGCAGGCCGGCGTCTCCTATTATGGCGCGCTGAGCGGCGCCGGGACGGACAAAGAGCTCAGCCGTTTCAAGGGCACCTTCAATCGCGGTAGCTCGCCCGTACTCATCCTTCACGGAAGCGCCGACGGCACCGTGCCTTTCACGGCGGCGGAGCGCTTGAGTAAGGTCGTTGCCGCCGCCGGCAGCCCCTGCGAATTCCATCTCTACGAAGGCGCCGACCATCGCTTCGACCGATCGGGAGGGGCCGAAGATCAGGCGGCAGCCGCCGATGCCTGGCAGCGGACGCTGGTTTTCTTCGGGAAATATCTAAAGCAGGCCTGATCGACGGCGCGTTGGACCTCAAAATGAGGCACTACCGCAACTTGACCTGCGAAGACAGGCGCGCTGAATTGGCCCCGTCGGTGGACATCAGCTGTTGGAGGCTGCACATGTCCAGCATTGATGATCTCGCTTTCGATATCGCTTTCGCGCTCAGCCAGAAGCCGATCGGCGCCGAGGCCAGGAAACGCATCGGCTCCCTGCCCTGACGAGGCGGTCGACCAGCTGTCGCTTGTCATCGCCGAACATCTGCTTGATCGGGGCTGGCAAAGAGCGCCCGCGGTACCGGGTGCGATATCTGATCCCCGTTACTGGTGACCGCCCGTAGCGCAGCATGGTCGTTATCTCCTTCACGAGGGAGCGTTGGGGATGACCAAGGGCACGAACCCCGAGATCAAAACCGCCGCCGAACTCATCCGGGTCGCGTTCGCGTGGAGCTATGCCGAAGATAGTGCCAAAGAGGCGGAGCTCGAGCAGAAGCTCAAGACCATGATCGCCGATCTCGACCCGGAGGAGCGGGACCGGCTCGGCTGGCGATTCGCGATGCTCGCGCAGATGTGCAGGCGCTAACCAGTCCCCGTGAGAGAAGCCCGGACCTCTCCGGCAGCGCGCGGTGTGGGCGACCGATCTTTCGGTTCCCCTTAGCGTCAGCGGCTGCCAGCGGCGCCCTAATCCGGAGGGTTCGGCTTTGCGAACAGAGCAACTGCGAATGTTCAAGCCCATGCTAACTCGGATTTTCGGAGTCCGGCGAGAGATCTGCTGGGCTACTGCACGCCTACTGCGAGTGAGGGCGGCACGATCTTTGCCACGTGTCGACCGGGAGGCCACGGCGTTGGCGGAGGTACGAGTTCCACTGACGGCAGGCCGATCAGGGCGCAGGCGCGGTGCGGGACTGCAGCGAAGCGACGCGGCCGCAGCACGTGGCGCTCGCCGAAGCGCCGCAGATCGCCTGCGCGGTGCCGGCGCTGGTTAGGCGCGCTGGTGTTGAACGCCGAGCCAACGGCTGGTGCCGGCGCCGTGGAGGCCTCGAATCCCGTCGGCGATACGCCGCTCTCGACCAAAGAATTTGATCTCGATCAAGTTTTGAGCTGGATCAAAGCAGGCTGTCGGCGAGCCTGCAAATCATTCGCGATGCCGCCGACGCCGCCAACCGATCCCGCGAGGGAAGCCGTTGATCTAATGAGCCTTGCTGCTTGGTATCGGTCATGGGCTGAGCTGGCCGGCAGCGACCATGAAAGGAGCCGTCGGCTGGAGTTCGCCCTTGGCCTGGAGCGTCGCGCGAAAAAGTTGTTGCCGCCGGATTGATCGGCTGGCGGCAGCAGCGGGATCGGGTCGGACGAGCGGCGGCGGCGCTGATCGCGACACATTGATCTGGGTCAAGGACAATCGCGCCGCGGCAGGAAATGATGCGCCGCGTACCGCTCCAAAACGGGAAATCACCGATGGGGGAACCCGTCGCCGCGAAGATTGCGCACCTGCGAGACCATGCTCGCGAATATCGCCGCCTCGCGGCAGAACACCGCGCGGCAGACAATCTGCTCATCGCCGACAAACTCCTTGAGGCCGCCGCGGATTGCGACGCGAAGGCGGCGGAGCTTGAGCGGCTGGCCGCGCAGAAGTCGAATTGACCAACCGGCGTTCGAGGTCCAGCTCGGGCGGCCCGACGGTAGGCGCCGGCGCTCAGCCTCGAGCTGGCCGCCGGCAAGCGGACAGCGTGCCGCCGGCGTGCCGGACAGTCGGGGATCGGCGCGATC
>DATJUL010000415.1:0-10508 GCA_035502295.1 Allostellaceae bacterium
TGTCGACGACGCTCTCGACCGCAAACGCCGAGATCGGCGAGCCGGGGGCGCGATAGGCGGCCGATTTGGGCCGGTTGCACACGACATCGTAGCCGGTCGTATGGGCGTTTTCGATCGCATAGGGGGCGAACGCGCACAGGCACGCATTCATGACTGGCGAGCCGGGGAAGGCGCCGGCCTGGAACTTGAAGACGCCCTCGGCGGCGGTGATCGTGCCGTCCTTCTTGACCCCCATCTTGACCCACATCGACGAGCCCGACGTCGGCCCCGTCGCCTTGAACACCTCGTCGCGAGTCATCGTGATCTTCACTGGCCGGCCGCATTTCTGCGACAACAGCGCTGCCACCGGTTCGAGATAAACCACCGTCTTGCCGCCAAACCCGCCGCCGATCTCGGCCGGCGCACAGCGCACGTCGCCGACCGCCTTGTTGAGCAATTTGGCGGTCAGCGCCCGCACGACAAAATGCCCCTGGCTCGACGACCACACCTCGGTCTGGCCGTCGGGATCGACCCGCACGCAGCAGGCGTGAGGCTCGATGTAGCCCTGGTGCACCGCCGCGGTCTTGAATTCCTTCTCGACGACGACATCGGCCTCAGCGAACCCCGCATCGAGGTCGCCGATGCGGAAATCGAGCTTTTTCGAAATGTTCGACGGCTTTGTCGGGGCCGGCTCGACGCCGCGAGTGATCATGTCCTCGAACAGCAGCGGCGCGTCCTCCCGCATCGCGTCGTCGACATCGATGGCGTGCGGCAAGACCTCGTAATCGACCTCGATCAACGACAGCGCCTCGTCGGCGGTGGCGGCGTCGATCGCGGCCACGGCGGCGACCGCATGGCCTTCATAAAGCGCCTTCTCCCGCGCCATGACGTTGCGCGTCACATGCCAGAAATTGACCGCAACGCGCTCCGGGCCGACATACTCGAATTTCTGCTCCGGGAAATCCTTTGCGGTCACGACCGCCTTCACGCCGGGCAGCCTTTCCGCCTTTGACGTGTCGATGCTGCGGATGCGGGCATGCGCGTGCGGCGAGCGCAGGATCCTGCCGACGACCGCGCCTGGCATCGTGTAGTCGGCGGCGTACATCGCGCGCCCCGTGACCTTCGGCACGCCATCCGGACGGATCGGCCGCGTTCCCACCCATTTGAAGCGCCCCACGACATCGTTCACGGCTCTTCTCCTCATCGCTCTTCAGCATCGACTGGTTCCTAGAGTCGCGCGGCGCGGGCATGAACACAAGAGCCAATGCGCCGTTGGCCCGAGGCCGAGGCCATCCGTCGCGCGCATGCCGGAATGCGTTTGGCGCAGCACAGGCGACGCGAACACCGTTCACGCTGAGGGCAGAAATGTGGCATGATGGGGTTCGACCGGGTGCGAGACTTAGGATACTCTCTTGGAAAAGGACAGGAATTTCCGGCAGCAGCGCCGCCGCCGCAGTTTTGACGACCAGGAATTCGAACCGCCGCCGCGCGATTTCGGCTCGGCGCCGCGGTTTGCAAGGCCGCGTTTCGAGGAGCCGTCCGGTCCGCCGGTCGGTGCCGTCGTCAAATGGTTCAAACCGGAGAAGGGCTTCGGCTTCGTCGAGCTGTCGGACGGCTCGGGCGATGCGTTCCTGCATGCGACGGTGCTTGCCCGCGGCGGGGTCGCTGCGGTGCAGCCCGGCGACACGCTCGAAGTGCGGGTCGCGCAGGGCCAGCGCGGGCCGCAGATCACCGAGGTGCTGAACGTCGATACCAGCACCGGGGTCGCGATGGCGGCGTCGAGGCCGCCGCGCGCCGGCGGCTTCCGGCCGCCGCCCGGCGACCGCCCGCCGCTCGAAGTCATCGGCCAGGAGACCGGCACGGTCAAATGGTACAATTCGATGAAGGGGTTCGGCTTCATCGTGCGAGACGGCGGCGGCAAGGACGTGTTCGTGCACGCCTCGGCCCTGCAGCGCGCCGGCCTCGCCAGTCTCGACGAGGGCCAGCGCGTCGTCGTCGATATCGCCGAGGGCCGCAAGGGCCCGGAAGCCGCCGCGATCCGCCTCGCCTGAGCGACGCGTCGACTTACTCGGAGAGCAGTCGCGCCTGGTTGCCGCTGGCGGCAACCAGATTGACCGCAGATCGGTCAAAGCTGGCGAAGACCGTGCCGCCAAACCGGCGTCCCTCGAAGGCAATGACGCCATCGGCGAAATCGCCGCCTGCTCGGAGCATCGCGAGTCCCGCCTCGACCGCGGGTTGGTCGAGGCGCACGTTGGCGCTGTCGGCCAATGCGCGGATTGCGGCTGCAATTTCGTCTGCATTGCGCCCATAGCCGCGGCGCAAGACCCAGACGAATTCGCACAATGCCGACAGCGGCACCGCGACGAGTTCTGCCCGCACGAGCGTATCGCCCGCAATGGCGGCCTGAACCGGATCGTCGCCAACCGCGGCCCGCACCAGGACGTTCGTATCGGCGGTCATCCTCACCGCTCGCCGGCCCACCCTTGTGCTGCAACTTCCGCGATTTCGTCGATCGAAAGCGCCGTTGTGCCGGGTCGATGCAGCGCCCCGATGAATTTCCCGATCGATCCCTGCGGCGTGGCGGCGCGCAACTCCGCCCGGCCGTCCGGCATCAAATCAACCGTCACCTTTTCGCCCGGAGCGACGCGGAGATGGCGCAACAATTCCTTGCGCAACGTGATCTGTCCCTTTGCAGTGACGGTCAGCGTCGCCGCCATCCTGACCTCCTTTGATGATAGGCCAAAATGTAAGGCGACGGAGCCTTACCTTCAAGTCCCTTGCTGGATGAACTGCACAGCGTGGTCAGGCAGCCGGCGCGGCGGCCTTCTTCTCGCGGATGCGGCGGTGCAGGTTGTTGACGATGAGGCCGGTCAGCCGCTCGTCATGCATGAACAGGCGCTGCCCGATCGGGTAGGGGTCCTGGCGCGTCACCGGGATCGCGCCTTGCAGGATTTCGTCCGGCTCGACGCCCTTTTCGACGAAGGTTTCGACAAAGCCGACCCAGTTCGCGACGATCTGCGCCTGTTCCTTCAGATAGGCCTTGCCGCACGGCTCGCCGTGGCCCGGCACGATCGTCTCGACATCGAGCGCGGCGATCCGGTCGAGCGCCGCCAGCCACTCCCATGGGTCGCATTCCTGCAACCACGAGCGGCATTTGTGGAACACGTTGTCGCCGGTGAACACGACGCCTTCCTCCGGCACATGGATCGAGGTCTGCGGCGCCGTGTGGCCGGGCATGTGGATGATGTTGAACGTATGGTCACCCACATTGAGCGTCAGCGCGTCGGTGAAGGTCATGGTCGGCGGGTTGGAGGCCGGATAATCGGGGTGGCCGACGAGGAACACGCTGTCCGGGTCCAGCTGCTTGAAGCGCTCGCGTTTCTCGTCGGGCGAGCCGAACGCGTTCAGATAGCGTTCGAAGCATTCCTGCAATTTGACCTGGCCGACGACCGTGATGCCGGGAAAATACGCGTTGCCGGCGATGTGGTCGCCGTGCGGCTCGGTGTTGATCAGATAGCGGATCGGCGCCTTTTCCTCGAGCCGTTCGCGCCAGCGCACGGCGTCGATCGGCTGCTGCGGCGAATCGATCATCACATAACCGTCGCCGGTCTCGACAAAGCTCGGGTTGCAGCCCGCGAAATAGATTTCGGTGAAACTGTTGCGTCCGACCCTGCGCATTTGGAACCTCCCATTTCCTGCGGATTGCTTCGCTTCGCTCGCAATGACACCGACCAAGATCGTCATTGCGAGGAGCGGAACGACTAAGCAATCCCCCGGCCAGCGGCGACGACCGTCGCCGCCTCAGCCCGGCAGGTTGTAGCCGACCTTGGCCTCCGCCTCCAGCGTCCGCTGGACCGCCGGCCGGGCCAGCATGCGGCGGTAATGGCGGTCGAGATTGGGATGGTCGGCCGACGCCGGATGCAGGGCCGTCTCGAACCGCCAATAGAGGCGGAAGAGGTGGATGTCGGCGATCGAATAGCGATCGACCGCCCAATCGGCAGCGCCGAGCCGCCGGTCGGCCAGCGCGAAGACCTCGCGCCAGCGCTCCTCCCCGGCCCGCCGGGCCGGGTGGATTGTCGCGGCGATGAACGACATCCACGAGATGACCTGCGCCTCGGCTTCGATGTCGCCCAGCTGCGGCAACAGGCCGGCTGCGGGAAAGCGGCGCGCCAGATACCACAAGGTCGCGGCGACCTCGGTCAGCTTGCACCCGTCGATGACGAGCGTCGGCACCTTGCCTTCCGGGTTGACCGCCAGATAGTCCGGCGCCCGGTTCGCCTGTTCGTGCAGCGGCACCAGGATCAACTCGAACGGCGCGCCGATTTCGTGCAGCGCGATGTGCGTCGCCATCGCGCTCGACCCGGGCGAGTAATACAGCGTCAACATGGCCGGACCTCCTCAGCGTTGGCGATGCGGCCGGCTCAGCTCAGCGCGTCGATCTCCTCGCGGCTGAGGCCGCCGGGCACGATCGTGATCGGGATTCTGAGGCGCGGCGCCGCTTTGCCGGTCAAATGCGAGACGAGCGGGCCGGGCCCGCCGGGGCCGGTGCCGGCCGCCAGCACGAGGATCGAGATCGTCGGCTCTTCCGCGATCAGCGCCAACAGCGCGTCGTGCCGCCGCCCTTTGCGGATATAGAGGATCGGCATCGAGCCGGCGAGCGGCGCGATCTCCTCGCACAGCGCCTGCAGCGCCTGCTCGGCCGCCTCGCGCCGCTCGGCCTGTGCCAGCTCCTCCATCGCGATGAATTGCTGCACTTCGGCTTCGGTCGGCTCGATGACGTATAGCATCGCCAGCCGGCCACCGGTGTGGGCGGCCCGCCGCGCCGCGTAGCGCACGGCCGCGCGATGCTCCGGCGTCTCGTCGACGACCGCGAGCAGGACACGCGAAGAGCCGCTTTCCGGCATCGCACCAAGCCTCTGTGCTGTTCAGGCGCCTCGAAACGGGAGGCTTGCCAGCCATCCTGCCATCAGCGCCATCACGACAGCAACCACGCCGTAGGCCGCCGAGTGCTCGACGGAAAAGTCCGACAGCGCGGCGTTGATGCCGACCGTGATCACATCGAGCAAGGTGCTCCGCTCGCCGACCACCGCGCCGTCGCGCACGAGCAGGATGTCCACGCTGTAAACGCCGGTCGGCACGTTGGCCGGGAACGACAGCGTGGCGCGGAACAGCTGCCCGCCGAGAACCGTGATCTCGCCCGTGGTTTTGGCGAACAGCCCGGCGCGCTGCTGGTCGGCGATCAGCGCCTTGCCATAGCGCTGCGCCTCTTGCGGGGTGGCCGGCGGCTCCGCCTCGAGCGCCAGGTTCGCCAGCCCGATATGGTAACGCGCCCGGGCGCTCGGCGGCAGCAGTTCGACGATCGGGCGGCTTGCCGCCACCGCGTAATAGCTCGGCACGTGGTCAAACGCGACCGATTGGCCGTTGACCCAGATGCCGGCGATCTTGGTTTTGCGCCGCACCGTCACATCGTGCGGCGGACCGCGCACGACGACGATGATGTCACCCGAGCCGAGGGTAGCGCCGAACAGCACGACCGAGGCGCCGGTGAACCCGCTGCCGATCTCGATGACGTGGCTGCTGAGATCGGCGGCTACCGGATCGCCGTAGGCCGGCGCCGGCGCCGCCGCCGCCAGCAGCAGCAATGCCGCCGCCGCCAGCCGCCTCATCCCGACACCTCAATCACAGAGAAGAGTTGCTCAGGCAGTACCGTCAGATCGAACAGCAACTTGGCGGCAACCGCCAACAGCAGCAGCGCCAACAGGAAGCGCAGCTGCGCGCCGCGCAGCCTGGCTCCGAAGCGCGCGCCGATCTGGGCGCCGAGAACGCTGCCCAGCAGCAGCATTATCACGAGCACGATGTCAACCGTATGGTTGGTATAAGCCTGGAGAAAGGTGACGCTGGCGGTCACGAAGATGATTTGCAGCAATGATGTGCCGGGCACCAGCCGGGTCGGCATGCCGAGCACGTAGATCATCGCCGGCACCAGCAGAAAACCGCTGCCGATACCGAGAATGCCGCTCACCATGCCGATGAGGGCGCCGAGCCCGAGCGGCAGCAGCGCGCTGATGTAGAGCTTCGAACGGCGGAAGCGCATCTTCAGCGGCAGCCCGTGCAGCCAGGTATGCTGGTGCAATTTGTGCCGCACGCCGGCCGGGCGGCGCTGCAGCAGCAGCGTACGAATGCTCTCGATTGCCATCAGCGCGCCGACGCCGCTGAGCAGCAGCACAAACAACAGCGAGACTGCCAGATTGATCTGCCCGAACTGTTGCAACAGCGTGAACAGCCAGACCCCAAACGCCGAACCGGCGAGGCCGCCGGGCAGCATGATGCCGCCCATCGTGAAATCGACGTTGCCCCGCCGCCAATGGCCGAGCAGGCCCGACAGCGAGGTGCCGAGAACCTGGTCGGCGTGCGAGGCGACAGCGATCGGCACCGGCACGCCGACGAAAATCAGCAGCGGGATCATCAGGAAGCCGCCGCCGATGCCGAACACGCCCGCCAGAAAGCCGATAGTCGCACCGATCCCCAACAATGCGAAGACGTTGATCGCGACCCCGGCAATCGGCAGGTAGATGTCCATTGATCGGGCAGGGGGCTTTGCGCGCTCGCGTGCAGCGCCGTTCGACCAATGCGAACGGTCGGCAGACATTAGTGCCCGAACGCCGCCGAGAAAAGCCGCAAGCAGCGCCGCGACATTTGTGCCGCTGCGCGGCCGCCGGCCGCTACAGACGCAACAGGCCGGTGATCTGCTGGGCCGCGCGCAGCACCGGGATCGAGATCGCGGCAGCGCGCTCGGCGCCGCGGCGCAGCACCGTGTCGATATGGCCGGGATCGGCCATCAGCCGGCGCATTTCCCCGCCGATCCGGCCCAGCACCTCGACCGCCAGCTCGGACAGCGCATCCTTGAACGTCGAAAAATTCTGCCCGGCAAAGCGCGCCAGCACCGCCGCTCTGTCGAGGTCAGCGAGTGCCGCATAGATGCCGACAAGATTGTCGGCCTCGGGACGTTTTTCGAGCGCCGCGAGCGAACCGGGCAGCGGCTCGGGGTCGGTCTTGGCGCGGCGGATTTTGAGGGCGATCGCGTCGGAGTCGTCGGTCATGTTGAGGCGCGAATAATCCGAGGTATCGGATTTCGACATCTTCTTCGTGCCGTCGCGCAGGCTCATCACGCGCGTCGCCTCGCCGAAAATCTGCGGCTCCGGCAGCGGGAAAAAGTCCAGCTCGTAGCGCCGGTTGAAGGCGCCGGCGATGTCGCGCGCCAGTTCCAGGTGCTGCTTCTGGTCCTCGCCGACCGGCACATGCGTCGCCTTGTAGGCCAGGATGTCGGCCGCCATCAGCACCGGATAGGCATAGAGGCCGAGGCCGGCCATGTCGCGCTGCCTGCCGGCCTTTTCCTTGAACTGGGTCATCCGGTTGAGCCAGCCCAAGGGCGTCAGACAGCCGAGCAGCCAGGCGAGCTCGGCGTGCGCCGAAACCATGCTCTGGTTGAAGATGATGCACTCGTCGGCATCGATTCCGGCGGCCAGATAGGCAGCCGTCACCTCGCGCGTCGAATGGCGCAGCTCCGACGGATCCTGCGGCAGGGTCAGCGCGTGCAGATCGACGATGCAGAAGATGCACTCGTAATCGCGCTGCAATTTGACCCAGTTGCGGATCGCGCCGAGATAATTGCCGAGATGCAGGTTGCCGGTCGGCTGGATGCCGGAAAAAATGCGGTCTTTCGTCATGGCGCTCGGTATCGCCGGACGGCGCGCGGGCGTCAAGTGCAGTGCGTCCTTCGACGCGGCGCGCGAGCGCGCCGGCTCAGGATGACGGGAAACGAGTCTCACCTGGACCGCAGTCCGTCATCGTGAGGAGCGCTCCGGCGAAAGCCGGGGCGCGTCTCGAACGACGTCAAGCCAGGCCGCGCCGGCGGCCGCGCCACGCGCGCCAGTCGACCATGCCGAACGCAAGACCGAGCAGCGCGAACGACACGAGCCCCGCGGCAACGAGCGCGGCCAATGCGGCGAGCCGCAGCCCCGGCGAGCCGGCGATGTCGGGCGCCAGCAGGTCGCGCAGGCCCCACAGCACGAGCGCCATCCCGCCGGTTGCCGCCGCGATGCGCGGGGCCTTGGTCGCGGCGCGGCGGTCGAGACGGAAATGGCCGCGGCGGCGCAACAGCACGTAAAGCGTCAGGGCCTGCATCCAACCGGATGCCGACAGCGCGATCGCGACGCCGACATGCGCGAGGAACTGCATCAACACGATGGTCAGCCCCAGGTTCAGCGCCAGCGCCGCGATCGCCACCTTGACCGGCGTTTTGGTGTTGCGGCGGGCAAAAAACCCGGGCACCAGCACCTTGACGAGCACAAAGGCCGGCAGGCCGGCGGCATAGGCGGCGAGCGCCGCCGCCGTCGCCCGCGTCTGCAACGGCCCGAAGGCGCCGCGCTGAAACAATGCGGCAAGGATCGGCTCGGCCAGGACGATCAGCGCCGCCGCCGCCGGCAAGGTCAGCAACAGCGCCAGTTCGACGCCCCGGTTCTGGGTCGCAACCGCGCCGGCCGCATCGCCGCTGCGCACCTGGTGCGACAGGGACGGCAGGATCGCCGTGCCGACCGCGATGCCGACGACGCCGAGCGGCAGCTGGTTGAGCCGGTCGGCATAGTAGAGATATGACACCGAGCCGCCTGGCAAGAGCGAGGCGAGCGCGGTCGAGATCACCAGGTTGAGCTGCGTCACACCGGCGCCGACGATGCCCGGCCCCATGATGCGCAGCGTTTCCCGAACCCGCGGCGTCAGCCGCGGCCGGCGCAGCCGCAGCCGCATGCCGGCGCGGCCGCACGCCGCCGTCAGCCAGAGAAACTGCGCGACACCCGCCGCCGTCAGCGCCGCCGCCAAAACATGACCTCCGGTCCAGCCGTAATGCGCCATCGCGAGGAGGGCGCCGATCAGGAACAGGTTCAACAGGATCGGGGTCGCGGCCGGCGCCGCGAAGCGCTCGACCGTGTTCAACAGGCCGCCCTGCAGCGCGGTCAGCGAAATGAACAAGAGATAGGGAAACGTGATGCGGGTCAGATCGACGACCAGGCGGAACTTCGCCGGATCGCGCTCAAACCCCGGCGCGATGGCGCGCAATACCCACGGCATGAAGATCTCACCGGCCGCGACGAACACCAGCAGGGCCGCCAATAAGACCGCAAAGGCTTCCTCGGCGAACTCGCGCGCCGCGGCGTCGCCCCCCTCGGCGAGCGCGCCCGAGGCGAGCGGCACAAAGGCGGCGCTGAACGCCCCCTCGGCGAACAGGCTGCGGAACAGGTTGGGCAGGCGCTGCGCCACAAAGAACGCGTCGGCGACGGGTCCGGCGCCGAGGATCGCGGCGGTCAGGATGTCGCGGACAAAGCCGAAAACGCGGCTGATAAGCGTATACGAGCCGACCGTCGCGGCAGCGCGGAGCAATGCCATGGCGTCATCGATTAGCCGAAAACGGCGCCGCGCGGAATGGCCGGCACCGCCGCCGCGACTCCCGAGCGGCTCTGGCAGGCTCGGCGGATGAGGGCATCGAGGCAAGGGCGGCTTTGTGGCTCCGGTCGGCTGGCGTATCGTAGCGCTGGCGCGGCATCCCTGGCATGGCAGCCGCTCAAAGGACGCACGGAATGGCGGAGCGCGAACGGCGACGGCTGACCACGATCCTCGCCGCCGATGTCGTCGGCTACAGCCGGCTCGTCGGTGCCGACGAGGAGGGGACGCTGCGCCGGTTGCGGCAATTGCGCGCGGAATTGTTCGATCCGGCGATCGAGAACAACGGCGGTCGCGTGTTCAAGCGCACCGGCGACGGCATCCTCGCCGAGTTTACCAGCGTCGTCGATGCGGTGCGTTGCGCGAATACGAGGAGGCCGTCGCACTTTTGCGCAGGTCGATCGAGGCGAACCGCAATTACGCGAACGCTTATTTCAGTCTCGCCGCCGCACTCGCGCATCTCGGCCGCATCGACGACGCAAATTCTGTGGCGAAAGCGGGGCTAGCGCTCCACCCGACAAGAACCATCCAATCCTCGCGGGCGCGGGGCACGCAAGGCCATCCGGTCTATGTGGCGCAACTTGAACATATCCTCGACGGGATGCGTCTGGCCGGCGTCCCGGAAGAATGATATCAGCGCGTGTTGCCTCCTACTCGTCATGCCCGGCCTTGAGCCGGGCATCCACGTCTCGAAATCCAGCGCCGAATCAAAGCGTGGATGGCCCGACAAGCCTGGCTATGACTGAAAAGGAAAGAAACGGGACCGGCGGTGGCCGGCCCCGTCGTTTCGCGCGGTCTGATGAACGGATCAAACCGAGTAGTACATCGAGAACTCGATCGGGTGCGGCGTGTGCTCCATCGCGTACACCTCCTCCCAACGCAGCTCCATGTATGCCTCGATGAAGTCCATCGTGAACACTTCGCCCTTGGTCAGGAAGGCGTGGTCGGCCTCCAGCTCGCCCAAGGCCTCGCGCAGCGAGCCGCAGACGGTCGGCACGTCCTTCAGTTCCTCGGGCGGCAGGTCGTAAAGGTTC
>DATJUL010000416.1:0-2157 GCA_035502295.1 Allostellaceae bacterium
TCGCGAAATAGCAGGCGAGCAGAACCTCGCGCACAAACCGCCGGTCCTGGTCATTGACCTGCTGCCACGGCACGCCGTAGGCCGACGCCGGCAAGGGTCGGCGCGGCAATTGCGCCGGCGACGGCCCGGCCGCGACGACGAGCGCCGCGAGGGCCAGTAGCGACGCAAGGCGAGCAACACGGGTGTTCATGGCCGGCGCAAGAGGCGAGCCTCGGGCGGCACTGGGTCGTCGGGCAATTGCGCGGCGCGATGCAGCGCCAGCGCCTCCTCGATCAATCGCGTCAGGAGCGGCGTGAAGCCGAGCGGGGGCTCCGCGGCTTCCCACAGGAAATAGCCGAACGAGCCAGGGATCGGGTTGATCTCGTTGAGCCAGGTCTCGCCGGTCGCCGCGTTGCAATAGAAATCGACGCGCGGCGCACCGCTGCCGTCGACCGCTGCGAACGCCGCCGCGGCCCAGGCCCGCAGCTTTTCGTCGAGGCCGGCCGGCAATTCCGGGTTGATGTCGCGGGTCAGGGACAGCATGCCCTGGCTCGCCGGCCCCTCGCCCTTCTGGCCGCCCTTGCCGTCGCCGCCCGACAGGTATTTCTGACGGAAATCGAGGAGTTCCTCGGCGCGTTTCGGGCGTTCGATCGCCGAGGTGCGCACGCCGTCCTCGGCGCGCATGACGCTGAGATTGTATTCGACGAGGTTAGGCACGAACGGCTCGACGATCGCCTGGCGGTCGAGGCGGAAGATCATCGGCAGGAGGGCCCGCACCTGCGCGATATCGTCCGCCTTGCCGACCCCGATGCTGCTGCCGAGATGCGCCGGCTTGACGATGCACGGAAAGCCGATGTTGCCGATCAGCGCACGCAGCGAATCCGCGCTCGGCAGGCCGCCCGCACCGCGCGGCACCACCCGGTACGGCAGCAGCGGGATGTCGAGGCCGGCGAGCATGCGCTTGGTCGCCGCCTTGTCCATCAAGACCGCAGAGGCCAGCGTGCGCATGCCGGTGTAGGGCAGGTTGGCGGTCTCGAACAGGCCCTGCATCTGGCCGTCCTCGCCGCCCACCCCGTGAAACGCCAACAGCGCGACATCGAATTCGACAGGCGGCCGGCGCGCGAAGAGGCCGCTGCGCTTGGGCAGCAGCAGGCCACGCCCGGGTTCGCCGAGCGCCAGGCTCACCTCGGTCAAGTCGCTCTCGATCCGCGCGTCGGGCAGGTAGTTGCGGCGCTCGCCCAGCGCCGCGCCGACAAACCACCGGCCGCGCGGATCGACATACACCGGAAAGGCGGCAAAGCGCTGCTGGTCGAGCGCCTTCAGCGCCTGCAACCCGGTGATGACGCTGACATCGTGCTCGGGCGAGCGGCCGCCGAAAAAGACCGCGACGCGGGTTTCATTCCGGCTCGCCATGCTGTACCCGATCGTCGAAATGCGTTCGTCGCACGATGCACCCGGCCGCACCCTACAAGCCGCCCCGCCGCCGGCACAATCGCCTCGGGCCGGCGGCTTGAGAGCGACGCCGATCCGCGCCCGCGGCAGCGACTTCGCGGCGTTCGAGGCCGCCGCCGATTCGCCATCCTCCGGAGCGCTGCTGATCTGGGCGGCGGGCTGGGGGCAGTCGCACCTGGAATTGCTGCCACTCGCCGAAGCGGCGCGCCGGTGCGGCCGCTCGATCCTCTTGGACCTGCCAGGGTTCGGCGCCGCGCCGCCGCCGCCGGCGGCGTGGAGCACCGCCGATTATGCCGACGCCGCCGCCGAATGGCTCGCCGGGATGCCGGCGGCGCGGCCTATCTGGATCGGGCATTCGTTCGGCTGCCGCGTCGGGTTGCAGCTCGCCGCACGCCATCCCGAGCTGGTCGCCGGGCTGTTCCTGATCGCCGCGCCCGGCCTCAGGCCGATGCGCTCATTGGCGCAACGCGCCCGACTCGCCGCGCGGCGCTGGGCCTTTCGCGCGGCGCGCGGCCTCGTGCCGGAGGGGCCGGCGCGCGAGCGCCTGCGCCAGCGCTTCGGCAGCGCCGATTATCGCCAGGCCGCGCCGGCGATGCGGCAGGTGCTGGTCAAGGCGGTCAATGAAGATCTGAGCGCGGCGGCGCGCGCCGTGCATTGCCCCACAGTGCTGGTCTACGGCGCGGACGACCGCGATACGCCGCCCGACATCGGCGAGCGGTTGGGGCG
>DATJUL010000417.1:0-3852 GCA_035502295.1 Allostellaceae bacterium
TCGACGATTTCGCTGCGCGCGCCGATGAAGCACCCGTCCTCGATGATGACCGGCTCGGCCTGCAACGGCTCCAACACGCCGCCGATGCCGACCCCGCCCGAGAGGTGGCAGTTCCGGCCGATCTGCGCGCACGAGCCGACCGTCGCCCAGGTATCGACCATCGTGCCGCCGCCGACATGGGCGCCGACATTGACGAAACTCGGCATCAAGACGACGTTGGGCGCGATATAGGCGGAATGCCGCACGATCGCGCCGGGCACGGCGCGAAACCCGGCGTCGCGGAAGCGGTTCTGCGACCAGCCGGCGAATTTCGAGGGCACCTTGTCCCACCATTTTGCGGCGCCGCGCTCGGGATCAATCGGGCCGCCGGGGATTTCGACCATGTCGTTGAGGCGGAACGATAAGAGCACCGCCTTCTTCAGCCATTGATGGACCCGCCAGCCGCGCCCTTCCTTGTCGGCGACGCGCAGCCGGCCGGTATCAAGGCCGTCGAGCGCCTCCTCGACCGCCTCGCGCCAGGCGCCGCCGGTCGCCGGCGAGACCTGGTCGCGGCCCTCCCAGGCCGCGTCGATCGTCTGCGCCAGATCGCTGTCGGTCATCGGCATCGGCTCGGTCCCTTGTCAGCGAGGGTGCCGGCACGATCCGCGAAACGCCCCGGCGCTGTCAACCGAGGCCGCCTAATACACACCCCTTTGCCGGCAGATATGGCAGCCGCAGGCTGCTCCCGCCGGGGTGTAATGTACGAGACCGTGTATCACGCCTCCCTCAGCGTCAAATAGGTGGGCAATCTTGTCGAAGTGCATTGACAGCCCATTCTCGTAATATTTCCTGAGAGCGTAGGCGACCAAATCAGCAAATTGAATCATGCGTGTCGCTCGCGAATCCACGAACAGAGGTGTTTCACCGATATTATGCAATTGCCCCCAACGGTGGCCGTCCAGACGAAATTCGCGTGCTAGGCTCTGTAACGAGGTTTCGTAGGAGGACTTGTCGAGGATCACAATACCGCGCTGCGTGTTGTTCATCCGATGGAGGCGCGCAAGAAACCGATCGAACCTATTGATCAATTGCTCAAAAGCGTACTCCATAGGGTCCTCTGGAGAGACCGCTGCTTTGTGGATCGCCGCCCCAAATAGGCGAACTTGTGATGATCTCCCGAGGACTGTCAATGCGTCGCCATAGGCGTTCTCTCTGACATCCTTTTTAATTTTTCGCCAACGTTTCCGACCTGAGAATATATCAACTCCGCGAAATTCCAATTCCTGCCAGAATTCCGGAGCTGCCCGACGCGCAATGACGTCGAGATGCCCCGAAAACCAGTATGGGAGCCTCTCGAAAACGGCCACCCCTGCCAGGATGAGATGCCGGTCCGCTGCGTTACCCACCGACCCTGAGTCATCAAGGTATAAGAGGTGCATGCTTGCGTGTGCGGTCGAAAAACGAAGGCGGCCGGGTGGAACACCTGGCCCCAACGGCGCGCAACGGCGCACCTCCCAACCGCGGGAGAAGATATAGGCCAGGGTGTGCCGAAGCGCAACCCGCCCGGCCAACCCGCAGCGTTTCGTTTAAATCAAATTCGGAAGATCGGTAACCGATAATCCGGCGGCGAAACGGACCGTTCGTGTGATGCGACACGAGAGGGTGGCGGAAGCTAGCCGATCGCGTCACCTTCGATTATGAATGAGCCGACCCGCCGCGTGGCGCGGCTCACAACCGACCAGTCCCTCGTACGGCGGAGCCATGCTCGCGTTCTATGCCTATGCGCTCGCGGTACTGCAGGGCATCACTGAGCTGTTCCCGATCAGCAGCCTCGGGCACGCGGTCATCGTGCCGGCGCTGTTCCATTGGACGCTCGACCAGCACGCGCCGTCGTTCCTGCCGTTTGTCGTCGTGCTGCATGTCGGCACGGCGACGGCGCTGCTCTGTTATTTCTGGCGCGACTGGCTGTTTGTGGCGCAGGGGCTGGTCGGGAGCGGCGACCGGGACGCCGTGCAGGACGCGCGCCGGCTGTTGGGGCTGATCGTCGTCGCGACGCTGCCGGCCGTCGGGATCGGGTTTGTCGCGGAAAAGGCGGTGCGCGGCCTCTTTGCCTCGCCCTTCATCGCGGCGCTGTTCCTGATCGTCAACGGCCTCCTGTTGCTGGTCGGCGACCGGCTGCGCCGTCGCGGCACCGGCGAGCGCGGCCGTCGCCTTGCCGGGCTCGGCTGGCGCGGCGCCTTGGCGATCGGGTTCTGGCAGTGCACAGCCTTTATTCCGGGCATCTCGCGCTCCGGCGCGGCGATGGTCGGCGGTCTCTTTGCCGGCCTGCACCACGAGGAGGCGGCGCATTTCTCGTTCCTGATCGCGACCCCGATCATCGCCGGCGCCGCCGTGCTGGAGGTGCCGAAGCTGTTAAAGCTGCCCGGCCACGGCCTCAGCGCCCTGGCGATCGGCGCCGGAATCGTTGCCGGCATCACCGCCTATTTGAGCGTCGCGTTTCTGATGCGCTATTTTCGCCGGCACAATTTCGACGACGCGCTGGTGCCGTTCGCGATCTACTGCTGGGTGTTCGGCGCGGCCGCGGCGCTCGCCTTGTGGTGGGGCTGATGGCGTTCACGGCCGGCGCAGCGGCAATTCGATCGGGGCGCAGTTGCGCCGCCCGGCCATCAGGCAATCTTCGAGCGCCGCTTCCCGGCGCAGCGCCCGCACCAGGATGACGCCGGCGATCGCCAGCGACAGCACGACGACCAGTCCCATCAGCGCCGCGGTGCGGCGCGCCTCGCCATCCTCCTCGCCTGCGCTGCGCCGGTCCATCGTCGTCCCTGGATAGCCTCTGACCCGGTTTGGCGCTAGGGTTTCCCGACCGCCCCACGGAGAAATGCGATGGCCGATCTGCTCGCCTTGTCCGCTCGCGATGCCGCCGCCGCGATTGCCGCCGGCCGGCTCAGTGCCGAGGACCTGGTTCGGGCCTGCCTCGGCCATATCGACCGGCGCGAGGCGACGGTCGGCGCCTGGCATTATCTCGACCGCGAGACCGCGCTCGCCGCCGCCCGCGCCCGCGATGCCGGCCCGCCGCAAGGGCCGCTGCACGGCGTGCCGATCGCGGTCAAGGACCTGATCGACACCGCCGACATGCCGACCGGCTACGGTTCGGCGATCTACCAGCGCCACCGCCCGGCCGCCGACGCGGCCTGCGTCGCGCTGGCGCGGGCGGCCGGCGCCATCGTGCTCGGCAAGACCGTGACGACCGAATTCGCCTGCTTCACGCCCGGCAAGACCGCCAACCCGCACAATCCCGCCCATACGCCGGGCGGCTCGTCGAGCGGCTCGGCGGCCGCGGTCGCCGACCATATGGCGCCGCTCGCCTTCGGCACGCAGACCGCCGGCTCGACCATCCGCCCGGCGTCCTATTGCGGCATCGTCGGTTTCAAGCCGAGTTTCGGGCTGTTGCCGCGGGCCGGCGTCAAGCTGCTGGCGGACAGCCTCGACACGCTCGGCACGATGGCGCGCAACGTCGCCGACGCGGCGTTTTTGGCCGGCGTGCTCAGCGACCGGCGGGCGCTGCGCGAGGTTGCGATGCCCGCAGCGCCGCCGCGGTTCGGTTTCTACAAGTCGCCGATGTGGGCAGAAGCGGAGCCGAGCACCGAGCGGGCGCTCGACCATGCCCGCGCCGCGCTCGGGCGCGCCGGGGCGCCGATCGCCGAAATCGCCGTGCCGCCGGAGCACCGCGGGCTGACGCGGGCGCAGGACCGGGTCATGGGTTATGAACTGGTGCGCAACCTGGCGCATGAGCGGGTGCGGAGAAGCGCCGAATTATCGCCGCGGCTGGCGCAGATGCTCGATGACGGCATGACGGTCGGCGCCGATGACTAC
>DATJUL010000418.1:0-2937 GCA_035502295.1 Allostellaceae bacterium
CCAACGCTTCCCGGGAGGAAAGATCATGCCCGACACGCTTGCCGCCACGCGCCATGAAGTCCGCATCGAGGATGTCGAATATCAGCGCCAGGGCGGCAAGGCGATGCTCGCCCGGCTGTACCGGCCGAGCGGCACCGGCCCGTTTCCGGCGGCACTGCAAGTGCACGGCGGCGCCTGGGTCAACAAGGACCGCACCGACAACGATTTCATGGCCAAGGCACTGGCCGAGAGCGGCATCCTCGTCGCGGCCATCGATTTTCGCATGCCGCCAGAGGCGCCCTACCCCGCCGCGCTCGCCGACATCAACCTTGCCGTGCGCTGGCTCAAGGCGCGCGCCCGCACCTACGGCGGCCGGCCCGACCGGGTCGGACTGTTCGGTACGTCGAGCGGCGGGCACCAGGCACTCTTGGCGGCGATGCGCCCGGACGACCCGCGCTACGCCGCGCTGCCGCTGCCCCCACCCTACCCTCCCCCGCAAACGGGGGAGGGTAGGGTGGGGGCGCTCGATGCCCGCGTCGCGTTTGTGATCTCCGGGTGGGGCGTGCTCGACCCGCTGCTGCGCTACCACCTCGCAAAACAGGCCGGCAACGCGGAGCTGGTCGAAAACCATCATGCCTTCTGGGGCGATGAGGCGGCGATGAGCGAAGGCAGCCCGCCCGCGATCCTCGACCGCGGCGAGGCGGTATTTCTGCCGCCGGCCTTGCTGTTCGGCGGCGATGCCGACGAATGGGTGCCGGTCGGAACGATGCGGCGTCTCGCCGAGGGCTGGCATAAAGCGGGCGGCACGGTCGAATTGCAGCTCTACCCCGACCAGGGCCACGGCTTCATGACCGGCAAGCCGGACGCGCCCTATGCGCGGCCCGCAATCGAGCGGATGAAATCGTTCATCCGGCAAGTTTTGTAGGCGGGATTGACAGGCGCGCGGGCGCGTCGTCTATCGCAGCGACGAGCAGATGCAAGCGTGCGGGATGCCGAGATGAAGATCGAATTTGCCGAATTTGCGCTGCCGGCGTCGGGCGCGCTGGTCGTGGGCGTCTGGGAGGACCGGGCGCTGACCCCGGCGGCACGGCATGTCGACGAGGCGACCGGCGGCGCCGTCGCGCGCGCCGTCGCGGCGGCGGCGCGCTTTCACGGCGGGAAGAACGAGCTGTTGCCGCTGATCGGTCCGCCCGGCCTGCCGCTCGGCCGCATCGTCGCGGCCGGCCTCGGCAAGCCCGAGGCGGTCGATGCGCGGCTGCTGCAGGATTTGGGCGGCGCGCTCGTCGCGCATCTGAACGGCGCCGGTGAGAGCGAGGCGACGATCGCGATCGATATCGCCGACGGCAGCAGGCTCGGCGCCGCCGACGCGGCCGCCAACCTCGCGCTCGGCGCCGCGTTGCGGGCCTATCGCTTCGACAAATACCGCACGACGGAAAAGCCGGAGCGCAAGCCGTCGCTCGCCCGCCTCACGCTCGCGACCGCAACGCCGGGCGCCGCGCGGGAAGCATACCGCGCGCCGGCCGCCGTCGCCGAGGCCGTCGCGTTCGCCCGCGATCTGGTGTCCGAGCCGGCCAACATCATCTACCCGGAAACGCTCGCCGAGCAGGCGGCTGGGCTGAGCCGGTTCGGCCTGGCGGTCGAGATCCTCGACGAAAGCCGGCTGAAGGAACTCGGCATGGGGGCGCTGCTCGGCGTCGCGCAAGGCAGCGCCCGGCCGCCGCGGGTCGTCGTCATGCAGCATCGCGGCGGCCCGCCGGACAGCCCTCCGCTCGCGTTTATCGGCAAGGGCGTCACATTCGACACCGGCGGCATCTCGATCAAGCCGGCCGCCGGCATGGGCGAGATGAAATGGGACATGGCCGGCGCCGGCGTCGTGATCGGACTGATGCGCCTCCTGGCGGCACGCCGCGCGCGCGTCAACGCGGTCGGGATCGCCGGCCTCGTCGAGAATATGCCGTCGGGAACCGCGCAGCGTCCCGGCGATATCGTGCGCTCGCTGTCGGGGCAGACGATCGAGGTGCTGAACACCGACGCCGAGGGGCGGCTCGTGCTGGCCGACGCGCTGTCGTACTGCCAAGACCGTTTCAAGCCGCGGCTGATGGTCGATCTCGCGACCTTGACCGGTGCCGTCGTCGTGGCGCTCGGCCACGAGCATGCCGGCCTCTTCGCCAACAACGACGAATTGGCCGAGCGGCTCATCGCCGCCGGCCAAGCGGTCGGCGAGAAATTGTGGCGCCTGCCGCTCGCCGATTCCTATGACCGCGCGATCGACAGCGACGCCGCCGATGTCAAGAACATCGCCGGCGACCGCGCCGCCGGCAGCATCATCGGGGCGCAATTCCTGCAGCGCTTTGTTAAGGACGGCGTGGCCTGGGCGCATCTCGACATCGCCGGCGTCGCCTGGTCGAAAAAGGACGCGCCGACCGTGCCGAAAGGCGCCACCGCCTTCGGGGTGCGCCTTCTCGACCGCTTTGTCGCCGAGCATTACGAAGAGGAATAACCTGCTGATAATGAGCGAGCGGAGCCATGATCGGATTGCTGTTCGGCGCCATCGAATCGCCGAGCTTGATGTCTACGAGGTAAGCAGCGAAGAGCTTGAGCAATTGGAAACCGCTGGCCTGCGTAGCGCCGAGGCATTTGGCTTTCTGATATTTGGGCTTTCCGTCGGGATTACCCTTACAGCAACACTGATAACGGTCAGGATTCCCTCGGATCGGGTGTTCGAAAGCTTTATGATTGTAACAATCATCGCTTATGTGGTCGGCGTATTTTTCGGAATCAGGTGGTTCCTGGAGCGGAAATCCTCTAAGACGGTCGCGCAAAGAATACGGAGCCGCGTTGGCCCAATTGGTGATGACGAATCAGGCATCGAACCTTCCGACGCGGATGCAGAGCCAGAGCGACCGAAAACCGAAGGATGACTTTCATGCTACTACAGATATCATACGATTTAAAGGA
>DATJUL010000419.1:0-3648 GCA_035502295.1 Allostellaceae bacterium
CCTGCCGTTCACGATGGGCCACGAGATCGCCGGCGAGGTCGCGGCTTTGGGGCCGCACGCTTCGGGCGTTGCGGTCGGCGACAAGGTCGTCGCCTATCCGTGGATCGGCTGCGGCGAATGCGCCGTCTGCAAGCGCGGCGACGAACTGCTGTGCAACACGCCGCGCACGTTGGGCACCCGCGTCGCCGGCGGCTACGGCAGTCATGTGATCGTGCCGCACGGGCGTTATCTGCTGCCCTATGACGGCGTCCCGCAGGCCCTGGCCGCGACCTACACCTGCTCCGGCATCACCGCCTTCTCGGCGCTGAAGAAGACGCGCGAGCACGTCGCCGGGCCGGACGACCATGTCGTCATCATCGGCGCCGGCGGGGTCGGCGGCAGCGCCGTGCACATCGCGCCGGCCGCCGTGCGGGGCCGGGTCGTCGTCGCCGACATCGACGCACAGAAACGGGCGCACGCGCGCCAGATGGGCGCCGTCGCGACGATCGACAACGCCGCACCCGACGCGGTGCGCCAGGTCATGCAGGCGACCGGCGGCGGCGCGGCGGCGGCGATCGATTTTGTCGGCTCTCCCGCAACGATGGCGTTCGGCATCAACATCCTGAGGAAGGGCGGCAAGCTCGTCATGGTCGGGCTGTACGGCGGCGCTTGCCCGGTCTCAACCGTCATGTTCCCGTTCAAGATGATGACGATCGAAGGCTCCTATGTCGGCACGCTCGAGGATTTGCGCGAACTTCTCGCCCTGGTGCAGGCCGGCAAGGTGCCGCCGATCCCGATCGAGACGCGCCCCGCCGACGCGGCGAGCCAGGCGCTCGCCGACCTGAAGGCCGGCGGCCGGGTGCGCGGCCGCGTCGTATTGCAGCACCGGCATCCGTGAGTTCGATCGGATTGCGTCGTCGCTGCGCTCCTCGCAATGACGGTCATTGCGAGCAAAGCGAAGCAATCCCGATGACAGAGAAAGGAAGCGTCAAATGAGCAGTATTGTCCGCGCCACGACGCCGCACGTCCCGGAGCCGCAGCCGGAAACCTGGTCTAATTGCCTTGTGGCGAACGGCGTCTGCTATGTCGCCGGCATGACCGGCTCGGGCGGCGACCTCAGCGACGAATACACCCAGGCGAAGACGATCCTTACCAAAATCCGCCATCTCGTCGAGGCGGCCGGCGGCAGCATGGCCGACATCGTGACCGTCACGATCTTTGTCACCGACATCAAGAACCGCGAGAAGGTGTGGGCGGCGCGGCGCGAATTCTTCACCGGCAATTTCCCGTGCTCGACCTTGGTGCAGGTCGCGGCGCTGGCGACGCCGCAACTCAAGGTCGAGATCAACGCAGTGGCGCATATCGGAGCCGGCAAGGCCTGATGGTCCCGCTCTCGGTCCTCGACCTGTCGCCGATCGTCGAAGGCGGCGACGCCGGCCAGTCGCTGCGCAATTCGCTCGACCTCGCGCGCCATGTCGAGCGGCTCGGCTACCGCCGCTTCTGGATGGCCGAGCACCACAATTTGCCGGGCATCGCCAGCGCCGCGACCGCGGTCGCGCTGGCGCATGTCGCGTCCGGCACCAGCACGATCCGGCTCGGCGCCGGCGGCATCATGCTGCCGAACCATGCGCCCCTCATCATCGCCGAGCAGTTCGGCACCTTGGCGGCGTTGCATCCGGGCCGCATCGAACTCGGCCTCGGCCGCGCGCCCGGCTCGGACCAGCTGACGCTGCGGGCAATGCGCCGCAACCTGTTCGCCGACGATACGCAGTTCCCGCAGGATGTCGTCGAGCTGATGGCGTATTTCCAGGAGCCCGAGCCGGGCCAGCGCCTCCAGGCGGTGCCCGGCGCCGGGCTCCAAGTGCCGATCTGGATTCTCGGGTCGAGCCTGTTTGGCGCACAACTTGCCGCGATCCTCGGCCTGCCGTTCGCCTTCGCCTCGCATTTCGCGCCGGCGATGCTGAGCCAGGCGGTGACGATCTACCACCAGCGCTTCCAGCCCTCGGCGCAGCTCAACGAGCCTTATGTCATGCTCGGGGTCGTCGTCGTCGCAGCCGAGAGCGACGAGGAGGCGCGCTTCCTCTTTTCGTCGCTCCAGCAATCGACGCTCAACAACCGCATCGGGCATCCGGGCCGCGTGCCGCCGCCGGTCCGGGATTTCGACAAGAACCTCGACCCGCAGGCAGTGGCGATCCTCGCCGACAGCCAGTCGCAGGCGATCGTCGGCGGGCCGGAGACCGTGCGGCGCGGCCTTGACGCCTTTATCGAGCGCACCCACGCCAACGAAGTGATGATCACCGCCAACATCTTCGACCACGACAGCCGCAAGCGCTCGTTCGAAATCGTCGCCGACCTCGCCGGGCTTTCCACTGGTTCGTGCTGACCCGGTCAACCGCCGCCAAAACCGTCATCAGGATCGGCTTGCGCCGGCTGATCTCCTGCAACGCCGGTTCCCCGCCCCCGGCCTGCGCCGGGCAGGGCTTGTTGGCCAGAGCCCCGCCGCCAGCAGGATGCTCGCGTATTTCAGAACATATCACGCGCTCTGTGCCGCCAGATCACTATAGGCTAGCGGTCGCAAATATCCCGGCTCGAAGTGACCAAGAGCCGCCAATTCGTCGATATTGTCGATATGGACCATCTGATCGCTGATGCTGAGCAATCGCTCGCTGCACAACTCCTGAAATATGCGGCTCATGTGGGATTTGCTGAGCCCAAGCATGTCAGCAATCATCTCACGGGTCAGCGGCAGCCGATAGGACCTCTCGCCGGCCAGCCCAACGACCTGCAGGCGGACTAATAGTTCAAGCAAGAAATGCGCGACGCGCTCGCGAGCTGACAGCCGGCCGATCGCAGTTAACCGTTCGCAGAGAACCGTCGACTCGCACGAAATCCGCCAGAACAGCCGCGCCGCCAGCGTAGGATGACTGTCGAACAGCGCGAGCAGCCGTGGCAGTGGAATCGGCGCCAGGGTGACCGAAGTCAAGCTCCTAATCGAATAGAGTGCGGTCTCGAAGCGGCACGTGACCGCACCGGCGAAATCACCAGGCAGCAGCACGTTGAAAATCTGCCGCTGGCCGTCGCGCAGAATCCGATAGTGAATCGCGACACCTTCAATAAATAACGAGATCGAATTGCAGCGCCGACCCTCTCTAACTATGTCGAAGCCCCGCGGGACTGTTCGTTTCGCCTCTTCCAGGTCGAGATGCCGAATAGTCTCCTGGACGATCGCCGGCGAAATAGGTGTCAACGCAGGGTCTAAGCGCTGGGCTCGCCGCACTGCGGCGTTCGCTCCGCTCCCCAAGTTCTGCCTCACTGTTCCAACCCTCTGTCACGCCTTAGCGAGTCTGTTGCTGGGCCACGCCTGTTGCTTTTTTGCCACGTCAACAACAATGTTGGTGCAACGGCTTCAGAAATCGGCCAGCAACGAAACCACCCTTCGAGCAATTTTCTCTTTGTGGAACAGAGGAATGCCACGGAATCGAGATCGCTGCATTCAGATTGATGAATGCGCCCGCGCAACGACAAGCTCGCCCGATCGCAACAGTGTCCCCTGTCGGTCCAACCAGCAGGTTTGTCCGCCGTTCCGTTTTGCGGCGGCGGTGCAAACCGCAGCAGGGCTAAGGGGGAAGCATGAAACCACGGTTCAACCTATCGATCGGCGCCGGCGTC
>DATJUL010000420.1:0-3106 GCA_035502295.1 Allostellaceae bacterium
GCGTCCTTCGACTCGGCGCGCTGCGCGCGCCGGCTCAGGATGACGGAGGTCTTTGCGGCCCATCATGCGCAATCCGTCATGGTGAGGAGCGCCGCGCGAAGCCCGGCGCGTCTCGAACCACGCACCGCGATGACGCGGCCCATGTTCACGCTCTTCACCCCTCGCGGTCACAATCCTACATCAGCGTGGCGTTGACGCCGGTCTCGGCGAGTTCGGTGCCGAAGCAGCGCTGGTAGTATTCGGCGACGGTCGGCCGTTCCATCTCGTCGCATTTGTTGAGGAAGGTGAGCCGGAAGGCAAATGCCAGATCATTGAAGATGCCGGCGTTCTCGGCCCAGGTCATGACCGTGCGCGGCGACATGACGGTCGAGATGTCGCCGTTGATAAAGCCGGCGCGGGTCAGATCGGCGAGCGCGACCATCGCGCCGATCCGGCGGCGGCCCTCCTCGTTGTTGTAGCTCGGCACCTTCGACAGCACGATTTCCACCTCGGCATCGTGCGGCAGGTAGTTCAAGGTCGCGACGATGTTCCAGCGGTCCATCTGGCCCTGGTTGATCTGCTGTGTGCCGTGATAGAGGCCGGTCGTGTCGCCGAGGCCGACCGTATTGGCGGTCGAGAACAGGCGGAAGCCGGGATGCGGCCGGATCACCCGGTTCTGGTCCAGGAGCGTCAGTTTGCCCTCGACCTCGAGCACCCGCTGGATGACGAACATGACGTCCGGCCGGCCGGCATCGTATTCGTCAAAGCACAGCCCGACCGGGTGTTGCAATGCCCACGGCAGGATGCCCTCGCGGAATTCCGTCACCTGCTTGTCGTCGCGCAGGACGATCGCGTCCTTGCCGACAAGATCGATGCGGCTGATGTGGCTGTCGAGGTTGACGCGGATCAAGGGCCAGTTGAGGCGCGAGGCGACCTGCTCGACATGGGTCGATTTGCCGGTGCCGTGATAGCCGCAGATCATGACGCGCCGGTTGAACGCAAAGCCGGCGAGGATCGCCAGCGTCGTGTCGTGATCGAAGCGATAGGCGTCGTCGAAATCGGGCACGTGCTCGCTCGGCTGGCTGAACGCCGGCACTTCGAGGTCGCTGTCGATGCCGAAGGTCTGGCGTACCGAGACTTTGATGTCGGGCAGGCCGAGCGGGGTGGGCGTCGAGGCGGCTGCCGCAGGTTGAACGGTTGGCATTCTCTCGTGCTTTCTCGTAGTGCTGGGAAAAAGGCGGCCGGCATTCCTCGAGGCTGGCTCAGGCGGGACAGCCGGCCTTGAGGGTCGCATAGGCCTGATTGATGATTTTCAGCTTCTCCTCGGCGGCCTTGTCGCCGCCATGCGCGTCCGGATGATGCAGCTTGACGAGCACCTTGTAACGCGCCTTCAGCTCGACCGCGTCGAGCGGCGGTTCGAGGTCGAAGACGGCGAGGGCCTGCGCCTGCGCCGAGGCGGCGCGCGCCGCGCTGCCGTTCGTGCCGCCGCCCGCATGCCCATTGGCGGCGCCTTCGCGCTGGAAGCCGAACGGGTCGCGGACGCGCGGGCTCGGGCCGTGGCGCGCGCCGAGCCGCCAGCTCGGCCGCTGCCACACCGTGTCGCGGCGGATTTCCGCCTCGATCTCGGCGTCGCTCATGCCGGCATAATAATTCCACGCGCTGTTGTACGCGCGCACATGATCGAGACAGAACCAGTGATAGGAATTGAGTTCGAGGCGCGAGCGCGGCGCCCGGAAATCGCCGCCGGCGGCGCAGCCGGGCTGGTCGCACGGGCGCACCGGGAGTTCCGGCTCCGCCGCAAAGATCGGGTCGATCGGTTGACGCCGCATGAGGCTCAGTATGGGAGGCTCGCCCGCTGCTGACAAGGATTGCCCGCAGCGCACAACACCGCGGGCCGACAGCGCAGACCAGGGTTGCACGGCTCGCGCGGGCGTTCGCAGCGACACGGCCGGCGATGAGCGTTGACATGTTTCGCATATGAATACATGTTCAACGCATGTCCAAGATGATTCAAGTCCGCAATGTCCCCGATGATCTGCATGCGCGGCTCAAATCGCGCGCAGCGTTGGCCGGGATGTCGCTGTCCGATTATCTGCTGATGGAGCTCCGGAAGATCGCCGAGGTGCCGACCTGGGATGAATTTCGGGAGCGCTTGTCGCGCCTGCCGCCTGTGACCCTGTCAGAGTCGCCGGCCGAGATCATCCGCAGAGTGCGCGATCAAGAGTGATAGTCCTCGATGCGTCGGCCGTTACAGAGGTGCTGTTGCGGCTGTCGGCAGTCGCCGCTGTCGAGCGCAGGGTGCACGACATGCGGGAGACGCTGCATGCGCCCCATTTCATCGACCTCGAAGTCGCCCATGTAGTCCGACGTTACGTGATGCGAGGCGAGATCGCGGAGGAACGTGGTCGACTTGCCATCGAGGGCCTGGCCGATTTTCCGATGAACCGCCATCCCCACGTCGATCTGCTGCCGCGCATCTGGCAATTGCGGCATAATTTGAGCGCGTACGATGCCGCCTACGTCGCCCTGGCGGAAACGCTCGATGCGCCGCTGGTGACCCGAGACCGACGGCTCGCCGCCTCATCGGGTCATCGCGCCCGCATCGAACTGCTCTGAGGCCGCTGCGCCACCCGACCGGGGTTGCGCCGGAAGTGCGCGGGGCGCCAAATGCCGTCGTCGGGAACAACGCGGCCAAGTTGCGGCCTCGGCTGGGACCTGCGGGAGGGGTGCGATGGCGGCGGGATTCGACTTTGTTGTGGTCGGCGGCGGTTCGGCCGGCGCGGTCATAGCGGCACGCCTGTCGGAGGATCCGGCTTGCCGAGTGGCGCTGATCGAGGCCGGCGAACGGCCGCCCGACATCTCGCTGATGCCAGTGGCACCGGCGCTGCTGCAGCTCAACCCGGCGACCGACTGGATGTACACCGCCGACCCCGGGAGGGCGGGGCTCGGCCTCAACGACCGCCGCGTGCCGGTGCCGCGCGGCAAGATGCTCGGCGGGTCCTCGGGCATCAACTACATGGTGTATGTGCGCGGCCATCCCGGCGATTTCGACGCCTGGGAAGCAGGAGGGGCGGCCGGCTGGAGCTATGCCGAGGTGCTGCCCTACTTCAAGAAGAGCGAGGGGCTG
>DATJUL010000421.1:0-2199 GCA_035502295.1 Allostellaceae bacterium
ACGCAGAAGCTCGGCTTTTCGACCGGCGTCTTGATCCTGCCGCAGCGCCAGACGGCGCTCGTCGCGAAGCAGGCCGCCTCGCTCGATGTGTTGTGCGGCGGCCGCTTCCGGCTCGGCATCGGGGTCGGCTGGAACGAGGTCGAGTTCACCGGCCTCAACGAGAATTTCCACAACCGCGGTCGCCGCTCGGAAGAGCAGGTCGCGGTCATGCAGAAATTGTGGGCCGAGCCGCACGTCACGTTCAACGGACGCTGGCACACGATTGAGGACGCCGGCATCAACCCGCGGCCCGCCTCGGGCCGGGTGCCGGTGTGGTTCGGCGGCCACCACGAGCGCACCCTGCCCCGCATCGCCAAATGGGGCGACGGCTGGATGCCCAACGCCTACCCGGCCGACCGCAGCGCGCTCGACGCCTTCGCCGAATTGCGCAGATTGACCGAAGCGGCCGGGCGCGACCCGGCCAAGATCGGCATCGAAGTATGGGTCTCGATGGGCAGCGGCAGCGAGAGCGACTGGGCGCGGGATGCGCGCTTCTGGCGGGAAGCCGGCGCCTCGCATCTATGCCTGACGACGACCTTCGAGCGCCGCCACCACAAGCGCATCGCCGGCGCGACGCTGTCCGACCATGTGGGCGCGTTGCGCCGCTTCCGCGCCGCCGTCGCCGACCAGCTGTGATCGGCTCGTTGCCGGGATTGCTTCGCTGCGCTCGCGATGACGGCTGCGGCGCGCGCGTCATTGCGAGGCGCGAAGCGCCGAAGCAATCCGGGTCGAATCGCGAGGAACTGCGATGAAAATCAACCTCGACATCGATTGCACGCCGGAGGAATTGCGCGGCTTTTTCGGCCTGCCGGACGTGCAGCCGATGCAAGCGGCGCTGCTCAAGGAACTGGAGGCGCGGATCCGCGCCAACCTCCAGGCGCTTGACGCCGAGACGCTGCTGAAGACGTGGCTGCCGGCCGGGCTGAAGGGCTTCGAGCAGTTGCAGGAGCTGTTTCTCAACCAGATGACCGGTCGCCCCGCCGGCAAGAAATAGAGGTGGCCCTCGAACTCCGCACCCCGCGCCTGTTGCTGCGCCAATGGCGCGACGACGACGCCGCGCCGTTCGCGGCGATGTCGGCCGATCCCGAAGTCATGGAGCATCTGGCGCCGTTGCCCGGTCGGGCGGTAAGCGACGCCTGGATTGCGCGGATCCGGGCCGAATGGATGGAGCACGGCCTGGGCCAATGGGCCATCGAATTGCCGGGCGAAGCCGGCTTCATCGGCGCGGCGGGCCTCCATCGCGTACCGTTTGCGGCGCATTTTCCGCCGATCGAGATCGGCTGGCGGCTCGCCCGCCCCTATTGGGGGCAGGGTTACGCGACCGAGGCGGCGCGCGCCGCGATCGATGATGGTTTCGGCCGCCTCGCTCTCGACGAAATCGTCGCCTTTACGGTTCCGGCGAACCGCCGCTCGTGGCGGGTCATGGAGCGGCTCGGCATGAGCCGCGACCCGGCCGACGATTTTGACCACCCCGATTTCCCCCCGGGCCATAAGCTGCGCCGCCACATGCTCTATCGCATCCGGCGATGACGATCTTTCTGGTGCGGCACGGCGAGACCGAATGGAACCGGGCCCGCCGCTACCAGGGGTGGAGCGACTCGCCGCTGACCGAAGACGGCATCGCCCAGGCCGCGGCGCTGGGGCGCCGGCTCGCGGCGCTGCCCGACGCCGCCGCGGCCGATATTGTCGCGAGCCCGCTCGGCCGCGCCCGCCATAGCGCCGAGATCATCGCGGAATGCCTCGGCCGCAGCCAGCCGCCGCGCCTCGACGAACGGCTGCGCGAAATTTCGCTCGGCGCGTGGGACGGCCTCATGCGCAAGGAGGTGCGCCGGCGCCTCGGCGCGCAATTCGTCGAATGGGAATGGTATTTCCTGGCGCCCGACGGCGAGCGCTACGAGGCATTTGCCGCCCGCCTCGCGGATTGGCTCGCCGACACCGGTGAGGGACCGCTGATCGCCGTCTGCCACGGCGTCGTGACGCGGGTGCTGCGCGGCCTCTATGCCGGCCTGCCGCGCGACGCGGCGCTGCGCCTCGCCGTGCCGCAGGACCGCATTTTCCGCCTCGGCGACGGCGCGATCGAGGAGATCGCGGCGTGAACCGGGCGGGCAGTGGATAAGCCGAGGCAAAACACCGGGCGCAATGGGGATAAGCGCAGTTTTC
>DATJUL010000422.1:0-4119 GCA_035502295.1 Allostellaceae bacterium
GACCGCCGCCGGCATTGTGCCGCGGCTGCCGGGGCGGGTCTACTGGCTCGACGACGGCGAGTTCTGCGGCATCATCAACCTGCGCTATGTGCCGGGCAGCGAGCGTCTGCCCGATCATGTCTCCGGCCATATCGGCTATGCGGTCGTGCCGTGGAAGCGCCGGCGCGGCTATGCGACACGGGCACTGGCGCTGATGCTGCCGGTGGCGCGCGATGTCGGCCTCGGCCGGGTCGAGATCACGTGCGACGAGGACAACGACGCCTCGCGCCGGGTCATCACCGGGAACGGCGGCATCCTCGTCGGCCGCCGCGCCGAACCCCACGGCAGGATCAAGCTCGTCTTCCGCATCGATCTTGCGCCTCGGGCCGCGCCGCCGTAACCATGCCGGCATGACGGAGAAACCCGACACCGCTGCCGGCGCTTACGACGCGCCGCACCTGGCGCGCAACCGGGCCAATTTCGCGGCGCTGACGCCGCTCCATTTCCTCGCGCGGGCCGCCGCGATCTATCCCGACAAGACCGCCGTGATCCACGGCTCGCGAAGCTTTATCTACCGCGAATTCCATGCCCGCTGCCGCCGCTTTGCCGATGCGCTCCGGCGGCGCGGCGTGGCCGCCGGTGAGACGGTCGCGGTGCTGGCGCCGAACGTGCCGGCGCTCTTGGAAGCGCATTTCGCCGTGCCGATGGCGGGCGCGGTGCTGAACGCGCTGAATTACCGGCTCGATCCAGCCACGATCGCGTTCATCCTTGGGCACGGCGGCGCGAAACTCTTGATCGCCGACCGCGAATTCGCGCCGCTCGTGCACGAAGCGCTGCGCGCATTCGATAGGCCGATGCCGCTCGTCGAGATCGCCGGCGGCGACCATGGCTCCTCGCTCGGCGGCACCGAATACGAGGATTTTCTCGGCGAAGGCGACGCGGATGCACCGTGGTCGCCGCCGCCGGACGAATGGGATGCGATCGCGCTCAACTACACCTCCGGCACGACCGGCAACCCGAAGGGTGTCGTCTATCACCATCGCGGTGCTTGTCTCAACGCGCTCGGCAACGCGGTGACATTCGGCCTCGACCGGCATTCGGTCTATCTGTGGACCCTGCCGATGTTCCATTGCAACGGGTGGACCTACCCGTGGGCCGTCACCGCGGTCGCCGGCACGCATGTGTGCCTCCGGCGCGTCGAGCCGGCGGCGATCTTTGCGGCGATCGCCGAGCACCGGGTCACGCATCTGTGCGGCGCGCCGATCGTCTTGAACATGCTCGCTCATGCGCCGGAAGAGGCGAAGCGCCCGTTCGACCATATCGTCGAGGCGGCGACCGGCGGCGCCGCGCCGCCCTCCTCGGTCATTACGGCGATGGAGCGCATGGGGTTTCGCGTCACCCACCTCTACGGGCTGACCGAGAGCTACGGCCCCTCGACCGTCTCCGCGTGGCAGGAGGCGTGGAGCGATCTGCCCTTGCCCGAGCGCGCCGCCGGGATGGCGCGGCAAGGCGTGGCGTATCCGACATTGGAGCGCCAGCGCGTCGCCGATCCGGCGACGATGCGGGACGTGCCGGCGGACGGCGCGACGATCGGCGAACTCTTGCTGCGCAGCAACACGCTGATGAAGGGCTACCTGAAAAACCCGGCCGCCACCGAAGAAGCGTTTGCCGGCGGCTGGTTCCATACCGGCGACCTCGCGGTCATGCACCCTGACTTCTATGTCGAAGTAAAGGACCGCGCGAAGGATATCATCATTTCCGGCGGCGAAAACATCTCCTCGATCGAGGTCGAGGAGGTGCTGTACCGCCATCCCGCGGTCATCGAAGCCGCGGTTGTCGCGCGGCCGGACGAGAGGTGGGGCGAAACCCCGTGCGCGTTCGTGACGCTGAAGCCGGATGCCGGCGCGGTCGTCGCCGCCGACATCATCGCGTTCTGCCGCGCCAACCTCGCGCATTTCAAGGTGCCGAAGACCGTCGTGTTCGGCCCGCTGCCGAAGACCTCGACCGGCAAAATCCAGAAATACGCGCTGCGCGAACAGGCGAAGGGTGCGGGACATTGAGCCGGTATTCGCGCTCTCTTTGTCGAGATTGCTTCGCTTCGCTCGCAATGACGCCGCAAGAGGCAGTCATTGCGAGGGGCGCAGCGGCGAAGCAATCCCGCTGAAGGAACGCGATATGGTCGAATTACCCAGTTTTTCCGTCGCCGGCGAAGTGGCCTTCGTGACCGGCGCGTCCGCCGGCATCGGACGGCGCTTTGCCGAGGTGCTGGCGGCGGCCGGGGCCAAGGTCGCGCTGGCGGCGCGGCGCGAGGCGATGCTCGCGAAATTGGCGGCGGAGATCGCGGCGCGCGGCGGCACTGCGCTGCCCGTCGCCTGCGATGTAACGCGGCAGGACAGCATCAAGGCCGCGATCGCCGCGGCCGAAGAACGGCTTGGCGCCCTGTCGGTCCTCGTCAACAACGCCGGCGTTGTCGTCTCAAAGCCGCTGTTCGAGCACACTGAGGAAGACTGGGATTACGTCGTCGATACGAACCTGAAGGGCGCCTGGTTGATGGCACGCGAATTCGCCCATCACCTCGTCGAACAGCGGCGGCCCGGCCGCATCATCAACATCTCGTCGGTCTTGGCGTCGCGCACGATCGGGCGGGTGCCGGCCTATTGCGCCGCGAAAGCCGGCCTCAGCCACCTGACGCAGGTCCTGGCGATGGAACTGGCGCGCTACGGCATCCTCGTCAATGCCATAGCGCCCGGCTATGTCGAGACCGATTTCAACCGCGCGTTCTTTCAGACCGACGCCGGCAAGGCGCTGATCGGCCGCATTCCGCTGAAACGGCTGGGCCAGGCGCCCGACCTCGACGGCGCGCTGCTGTTTCTTGCGTCGCCGGCCAGCGCCTATGTGACCGGCGCGGTCCTTGCAGTCGATGGCGGCCACACCGTTGCCGCCATTTGACCGGGGCGCGCTCGCCCGGTTCCTGGCAGACGCCGGCGGCGCGGATCGCGTCGAAATCGGCGAGCCGGCGCTGCTGCCGGGCGGCGCGATCAACGAGAATTGGGGCTTTCCGGCGCAGTTCGCCGGCGGCCCGCTCGATGGCGCGCATGATCTCGTGTTGCGCACCGATGCGCCGACCGGCATCGCATCGAGCCTCGGCCGGATCGAGGAATTTGCCGTCGTGCGGGCGGCGCAGGCGGCCGGGGTCACGGTGCCGGAACCGCTCTGGGCATGCGCCGATCCGGCCGTCATCGGCAAGCCGTTCTTCGTCATGCGCCGCATTGCCGGCAGCGCGCAGGGGCGCATCATCACGAGCGATCCGGTGCTCGAACCGGCGCTGCCGGACATTGCCCGCCAGCTTGGGCGCGAACTGGCGCGACTTCAGACCATATGCCCGCCGCGCGCCGATCTCGGCTTTCTGCCGATGATCGACCCCGACGAACACATCGCATCGTTCCGCGCCTATCTCGACCGCCATCCGCAGCCGCGGCCGGTGCTCGAATGGGCGATACGCTGGCTGGAGCAGCACATCCCCGAACCGCTGCCGCCGGTGCTGTGCCACCGCGATTTCCGCACCGGCAATTATATGCTGGTTATCGGTCCTGGGGGCGCGGAGCTGACCGGCATTCTCGATTGGGAATTCGCCAGCTGGGGCGATCCCGACGAGGATATCGGCTGGCTGTGCTGCAAAGGCTGGCGGTTTGCCCGGCTCGACCGCGAGCTGGGCGGCATCGCCGACCGCGCGCCGTTCTATGAGGCTTATGAGCGCGCCGCCGGACGGCGCCCCGATCCGCGGCGGGTGTTTTTCTGGGAAGTGCTGGCGAATGTCCGCTGGGCCGTGATCGCGTTGCAGCAGAGCGACCGTTACCTGGTGGGCGGGGCGCGCGATCTGTCGACCGCGATCATCGGCCGCCGCGCCGGCGAATGCGAGCTTGAACTGCTGCTGCTGCTCGATCCCCACGGCGCGCCGCCGGCAGAGGCTCGCCGCGCTGAGGCCGACGCGGCGGACGGCCTCCGCGACCTGCCGACGGGCGCCGACCTGCTGGCGCTCGGCCGCGAATTGCTGCGCGACGAACTGTTGCCGCTGCTGCCGCCCGAGCGCCGGCGCGCGGCGCGGCTGGTCGCGACGGCGATGGCGATCGCCCGGCGCGA
>DATJUL010000423.1:0-5349 GCA_035502295.1 Allostellaceae bacterium
TGTGAGGTCCGCCATCGGACATCATCGTGCGGCAGTGGCACAGACCCTGACCGCGAAGACAACCCTGAACCGGCAGAGCCTCGAGGCACGGCAAGCAGAAGAAAGTCGAACTACTTGACTGAGGAGGAGCGATTAGACAACGCGGGCGTAGCCGAGTAGCATGTCGCTCAGACCTGTTGCCTTTATCCCCGATTTGGCAACAGGATTTCGCACGGCGCAAGTCCTTGGTTCTGCGCCTTCAGCGTTTTCGCTGCATAGACGATCGTTTGTGAATCACCGGATGCGGCAATATCGACGCCGTTCGCTCGATCGGCGCGCGGTGAAATTTGCATATGGGGGCCCTGCTATTCCGGACGTTGTAGCCAACCCGTTAAAAGCGCGGCCGACCACGCGATGGGAGCATCGATACCTCGGCCAGGAGCAATTTCCCGAGACGCTGTCCGCGGTCGAGATCGAGCATTTCTTCACGCTCGACGAGGTCGAGCTTGTCTCGGTCCGGGAGCGCCGCGGCCCTTTGAACCGATTGGCGCTCGCCCTGCAGATCGGCTTTCTCAAACTAACCGGCAGGACGCTCAACTCGGTGGAGCTGATACCGCCGCAGATCCTGGATCACCTCGGCCGGCAGGTCGATTGCGCGGCGCCGCGGATCGCCTCGATCCGGGCGTTCTATCGCCGGCGTCATCGAACCCTATTCAAGCACCACGCCTCGGCACTCCGGCTGCTCAGACGCAGCGAACTCACCCCGCACGCGGAACGGGGACTGGTGGCCTATCTACGCCGGGAGGCGGCCGCTGTTTTCGACGATGCGGAACTCATGGCGCGCGCCCGATCGTGGCTCGTCGAGCATGATTATCTGCTGCTGCGCGAGCGTCACATCCGGCGTTTGGCGATCGCCGCGCGGCGGCATCAGCAGCAGGCGCTGTTCAAGCTTATTGCGGCGGCGATGCCGGCCGAGCGCGATCTGTGGGTGCCGCGCCTGTTGGCGCCGGTCGAGGAGGGCGGGATCAGCCGGCGCGAATGGCTGGACGCCGTACCGTCCAGCAGGTCTGCTCAAAGCCTCGCCGAGCAGATGGAGAAGGTCTCGTTTCTCAAAGAGTTGGGTGCCGACCGGCTGGCTATGCCGGAGCTGCCGCTCGCCGGTCTCGAATATTTCGCACGGCGCATGATGTCGCGGAAACCGGCGGCGCTGACGCGGATCAAGGATCCGCACCGCACGATCGAGGTGGCCTGTTTCCTGCGCCTCACGCTGTTACGTCTGACGGACGCGAGCCTCACGCTTCTCGACCACCAGGTCTCTGCCCTGTGGCACGGCGCGCGGGAACGGGTGCAGGAAACGCAGGCCGCCCGCTTGCGCCGGCTGCTCGGCGATCTTGCGGGGCTCGCCGATGATGAAACTCTCGACGCCGCGGAGCTGCGTTCGCGGCTCAAGAGCCTGATCACTCCTTTTGAACCGGAGCGCCAAGGAACCCAGGTCGCCTCTATTCGGCAGGAACTCGGGCGCAAATCCCAGGACCTGGCTCGGCTGCTGAAACTGGCGCGGGAGGCGCCGCTCGCGGTTCCGACCGATCATAAACTCGCCGCTGCCTTTGCCACGCTTGACGCCCTTTCCGGCTCGCCCAATGCGTTGCCCGACAACGCCGCACAGCCCTTTGGTCCTTCGTGGCAAGCGCTGACCGATCAGCCGGATCGTGCAGCAGCGCTCGGCTGCTATCGCGCGGCGACCCTGATGGGCTTGAAGCGAGCGCTGCGCAACCGCTCGGTGTCGGTCGATCACAGCCTGTCGTACCGGGCGCCGGAGAAGAAGCTGATCCCAGAGAAGCTCTGGCAGCGCGACCGGGGCCGCTTTATTCGCGACCTCAACCTGCCGGCCAGTTCGGAGAAATATCTTCAGCGCCTGGAGGCTGGGCTGAGCGCCGGGCTTGCCGCATTGGCCGAGGCAGTCGAGGCCGGTGCGGTCGCCATCGAGGGCGGCGAAGTGCGATTGCCGCGCCGCAAGCCAGCACCGAAGGACCCGCGCCTTGAGCCGGCGCGACAAGCGCTCGCCCATGCCCTCGGTGATGTCCAGTTTCCAGAAGTTCTGATCGAAATCGACGGCCTGACACGGTTTTCGTGGACCCTTCTTGGCCGCCCGGCCCGGTCGGAGCAGGAATTGGTGACGCTCTACGCCGCCCTCATGGGGCTCGGCTCCGATCTTTCCGTCGCCGAACTGGTGCGCATGGTGCCAGCGCTGGCGGCCGACAGCCTCGGGCAGATGATGCTGAAGATCGAGGCGGAGAAGCGGCTCCGCTCGGCGAATGACGCGGTGCTGCGCTTCATGCGCGCGCATTCCGTCGCCGCCCTTTGGGGACGCGGGCTGTTCGCCTCGGCCGACATGATGAGCCTGGAGGCGACGCGCTATTTGTGGTCGGCGCGGCTCGACCCGCGGCGCCGGACCTACGCGGTCGGGACCTACGCTCATGTCCTCGACCAATGGGGCATCCTCTACGATCAACCCATCGTCCTCAACCGCCGGCAAGCCGGCGCCGCGATCGAGGGCGCCTTGCGCCAGCGCCAAGTCGCGCGGATCGAGCGCGTCGCCGTCGACACGCACGGCTTTACGCATTTCGCGATGGCGCTCGCCAAAGCGGTCGGGTTCGACCTGTGTCCGCACCTGGCAAAGCTCAAGAAGCGGAAGCTCTATCTGCCGAAAGGGCTGGAAATCCCGCAGGTCTTGCGGCCGATCGTGGCCGAAACCGTCTCCCGCCGCGCCATCGCGCGAGGCTGGGAGGGATTTCTGCGGCTCGGCGCTTCGGTGAAACACGGCTGGGATTCGGCGACCTTAGCGCTCGACCGTTTCGGGTCGGCCGCCGCCGGCGACCCCGTCTACAATGCCGGCGACGGGCTGGGGAGGCTGCTGCGGACCCTCTATCTCTGCGACTATCTCAGTAACCCCCCGTTTCGCCTGGAGGTCCTCGATCTGCTCAACCAGGGCGAAGCGGTGCACAGCCTGCAGCGCGCGATCCACAACCGCATGATCACCGCAAAGCATGGACGCACAATGGAGCAACTCGGCACCATCTCGGGCGCCCTGACCTTGCTGGCGAACATCGTCATGGCCTGGAATACACATCGCATCCAGGCAATGATCGACGCGTCGCTCGGCGATCATCCCGACGAGGTGATGCGGCGGCTCGCGCCGATCGGGCACAAGCACATCAACCTGCGTGGCATTCTGACTTTCGATCTCGGCCGCCACAGATCGAGCCTGCTTCGGCAGGCGTCCTCGACTGCGTTGGAGCGCGTGCCCGGTTGAAAAAGCTGACTCTCTCGTAATATCAATGGGTTGCGCCCGATCATACGATGCAACCTCTTGAAATCGCGAGACTTTCAGATCGTCACTTTTGGCACGACGGTTACGACAAGGCCGGGCCGGGCTCGCCGGATTCGGGCGTCGCCCTGCCGGCCGTTGGTCCGGCTCAGGTGGAGTGCGTTCTTCCGGTGGGCGTACAACAACAGGTATGTTTCAAGCCCGACGGTGCCGCCAAATACAACGTCGCCGCCGCCTTCGCCAATAACCACGCCTTCAAGGTCATCGAGACGGCAACAGCGGACGGAACATTGCTGCGCGCGACGCCCTTCGGCGCTAATGGCTTTGGGGTGTTGCCGTTACTGGCGAACACCACCGTCAGCATCGCCAACAACAGCCCCTACCCGCGTAACACCAGTACCAAGGTTCTGTTCACCTTATTGCACCCGACGGAGGATTTTCTGTGCGAGGTCCGCATCCACAATCCCTACTTTCCCGATGATTGGCGCAACCACACAAAATGCACCTGGACCGGGCTGAATTCGTGGCTGGCCAGATTTACCAACTATGGCGACCGTCCGGTCGACGTGAACGAATGGTATGGCGGCGCCCGGCACGGCCGCACCGAAGTGCCGCTAGGGCAGTCGATCGTGATGCCCTTGCACGCTCAGGGCGAGTATTATGTCGGCGCCGGCGGGCCGATGCAGCCCGGGCAGACGATCAAGCTGACCGTGACCGACTACCAGATCGCCAATCAGCTCAGAGAGTTGTGGGTGCGCGATAGCGCGCAGATCCAGCCCAGTGACGACACACTCGCGGTGAATTTGAGCCCTTATCCGATACGCCTGAGCTGGTGCTGCAATGGCGACGATCAGGTTGAGGTGCCACTCCCGCCCTACGGGCGCGTCGAAACCCCATATGCTCTCGGCCGGGTCATTACCGGGCAGAAAAACTATGGCAATGGCGAGGTGGCGCGGGTGGTGTTTCTTGATCCGGGCGGCATTGTGGGGGAGACCTACCACATCAAGACGCCGCCCGGGACCGACCTCCTCCATCCAATAGCAATTGTTCAGGTGCTGGGGCAGCAATATCGCAGCGTCAAACTCTTGAACCGCGGGCCCTACCCAGTAGCGCTGACGTCGTGGTTCATCCCGGGTTTTGTTTCCGTCGGCTATCTTCGGCTCGGCGTGGGCGACACCGGAATCCTGCCGCTTTACGACATCGGCGCACGCAGGGCGGCGATGATGATCACGGCGTTGCTCAGCCCGACGACGCCGAACTTGATCACCACCGTCCTAGCCAGCGACTGGGAGCTGTGCCGGCCAAATAATTGCTACGGGTCCTTTGCCGGGACGGTGAGCTCGCTCACCGGCAGCGCCACCGGTCTAACGACCGGCGAACTTCGACTGCAGATGCGGGGCCGTTTGAGGCTTACGCGCTCGACTCGCGGGATCGATCTCGCCCGCGCCAATATCGACTTGCTCGACCTGCTCGACGAGGGTTCCGGGGCCGGCGAGCTGGCCGAACTGGCGCTGCCCGGCGGCGTGCGGCTTGTGCCGCGCTGGAGCCGCGGGCCGACCACGCTGTTTTCCGAAGTTCCGCCGCCCGGGGCGCAGCCCATCCTTCGGATCCAGGTCACGCGCCGTGGGGACAGTCTCGATTTCTTGCTGAACCTGGCTGCGAGCGGGCTTGCCGAGACACCCGAGCTATGCTCGCCGACAAACCCGACTGTCACCGATCTCGCTAGCCGATTGGTAATCTACGACAGCCGGGGCCGGCTCCTGGACGCAGGCACGAACGAGCCTTGGGAATGCATCGGCGAGCCGCACGAGCCGAGCGCGCTGCTGCTGCAATAAGAACTTGGCCGAGCGAATTTTGTCCGTCGCAGAGCCACTCGCAGTCTTCCGGGCAAAGCCACTCATACCAACCTGATTAGGTGCTGACCTGCGCGAGCCAAGGGTAAGAGCACAACGAGCGGATGCGGCCGGTTTCGCTGAGCAGCCAGTTCCAGGCATCACAGCAGCCATTGATGATGTCTTCGGTGGTGCGAAAGACGCGGTGGG
>DATJUL010000424.1:0-5140 GCA_035502295.1 Allostellaceae bacterium
GTCGCGCCGCGCCACCGGCCGCACTTTGTATATCCTCGACGAGCCGACCACCGGCCTGCATTTCGCCGATGTCGAAAAGCTCTTGGAAGTATTGCACGCGCTGGTCGATTCCGGCAACACGGTGCTGGTCATCGAGCACAACCTCGAAGTCCTCAAGACCGCCGACTGGCTCATCGACCTCGGCCCCGAGGGCGGCGACCTGGGCGGCCAGATCGTCGCCACCGGCACGCCCGAAGACATCGCCGCCTGCGCCGCCTCCTACACCGGCCAATACCTGCGCCCCTACCTCGCCCGCCGCCTCCCCGCCCCGCGCAAAAGAAGAGCGGGGTGAGCGGCTAACGAACGGTCGGACTCGGCGCCGGGTCCAACGGCGGAAACGGATTGAAAAGTCGCTTTGCCGCTGTGGCGATACCACGGGTCGTCATAGCATCTATGCCACCGGCAACTAATCCACCAACGACCGGTACGATACGAGGCAGATTCAACACCCCTGCGGTGCCAGATTTAGTTAGCAACCTGAACCCAACCGTCCGATTTAGCTTAAAAATTGTCCTCCCAGGGATTCGCCGGATCGTACTCAAAGTCAGTTTTGATCCGATCGCTATTCCTGCTTCTTTTACGACCTCGGCCGCAGAGGTACCAAGCAGGCAGGCGATCGCAAGGGCTTTAACATGGTCAGACCTGAGGTCATATCCCCGGAGGTGCGCGACCGCCGCGATCATCCGAAGTTGGAGAAACAAGACCGCTCCCATATTCGCGGGAATCGCGATGGGCAATGTTAATGTGCCCCCCAGCCCGGTTACGAATCCGGTCGCACTCGCTTGAAGTACCTGCCATTTGATCAACGTGTCGATCGCCTCCTCGGGGTCAGAAGCGGATCGAAGATACTCGCCTGCGAGGACATCAGCGCCAGAGACTCCCGGCATACCCTCGATCGAGCGCCCGTAGGCCCAGTTAAGCGCTTGGCCAAGCTTTGCGATCGTCCCAGAGCCGGCGCCTTCGTCTTCGCTACCGGTCATTTGCTGATCGCTCCTGCGACGAGCAGCATGGCGACAATTGGCAGAACCGGGTGCGCGCAGGCCGCCATGATCAACACGGTGAGCAGGACCGCGGAAAGTCCCGCGAGCATACAAATGCCGAGCAGTGCGTCGCACCCGAAATTCAGAACGATGCCCATGATCCTCTACCTCCGCGTTCGCGCGACAAGCGCGCCCGTATGTCGGTTTGGCGAGCCTGTCGTGCAAGAATCGACGCTGCCGATTAACGATGATTTGCGGTTTATATTGGTGATCCATCAAAATATGATTAAGCAGCGGCGCGTCGGGCGGATAAGCGGAGCGTAATCCGCCATTGCGTCGGTGGAATTCGTCATTGCGGGGAGCGCAGCGACGACGCAATCTCGATGACGCATGGGATTGCTTCGCTGCGCTCGCAATGACAGCCGCGTCCGACAAAAATATCGGCAGGAAGCCGACGCGACGGGCCGAACTGTGGTCCGCTGACCGCGGCCACTGCCGCTCGGCTCGGCCAGCCGAGCGGCCAGAATCACGAAGCCGGTAACGGACCTTGCCGTTTCGCGGCCCAGAGGCGCGTTCAAAACGCTTGCGGATCGCCGCTGCACGCGCGAATTTTCGCCGGGTTCGGCTGGCTTGTAAGCTTTACTCTGACGGTGGAATGTCGCGCGATCGGCCGACACCGCCGGCCCGGAAGGAATGAACGATGCAGGACGGGAGTAACGCTGCGGGGTTGATCCTCGACGATCGCGAGGACGGCATTTTCCGGGTGCACCGGAGCGTCTTTGTCGATCGGCAGATCTTCGAGCAGGAGCGCGCTCGAATTTTTGACAGGAGCTGGCTGTTTGCCGGCCACGTCTCGGAATTTCCGAAGCGCGGCGATTTCGTGACCCGCTCGGTGGCCGGGCGCCCGGTGATCCTGGCGCATGGCGACGACGGCAAGATCCGGGTCCTGATGAACACGTGCCGCCACCGCGGCAATCTGGTGTGCCGCGAGCCGAAAGGATCGGGCGCCGAGTTCTTCCGCTGCTTCTATCACGGCTGGATCTACGGCACCCGCGGCGACCTCAAAGGCGTTCCCGGAGAGGAGGCCTACAGCGACGCGTTCGACCGCTCTGCGCTCGGCCTGGAGCCGGCGCCGCGGATGCACAACCACCGCGGCTGCATCTTTGTCAGCTTCGATCCGCAGATCGAGAGCTTCGCAAGCTACATGGGCGATGCATTGGCGGTGCTCGACAACACGCTCGACCTCGGCGACATGGAATTCGTCCACGGCCAGTTCAAATATTCGATGCGGGCGAACTGGAAGCTGCTCGTCGAAAACAGCATGGACGGCTATCACGCCGCCTATACGCACGAACGGTTCTTCTCGCATTGGATGGAGTCGGAGGGTCTCGGCGGCGCGCGGCGGGCGCAACAGCAGGTGACGGCGCCGCCGAACGGCGCCGCTGCCAATATCCGCCGCGGCACGGCGCCGCTCGGCAACGGCCATGTGACGACCTACTACCCGTGCGCCGACGGCCGGCCGGCGGTCAACCGAGGCTACCTGGAAAAGCACGCGGGCGCGGATCTGGAGAAATTCCGTGCCGGATTGGTCGAGCGCTACGGCCCGGACAAGGCGCGCATGGTGGAGGGCGGCGCCGGCAATTACCTGATCTTCCCGAACCTGATGGTCATCGACGGCTGGTGGGTGTTTCGCACGTTCTACCCGTCGAGCCCCGACTACATGGAGATCAACGGCTGGGCCTGTCTGCCGAAGGACGACCCGCCGGCGCTGCGCAAGGCGCGGCTCGAATGGTATCTCGCGTTCCAGGGTCCCGGCGGCTTTGCGACGCCTGACGACGTCGAGGGGCTGGAGGGCTGCCAGATGGGCTTTGCGACCCACAAAGAGGTCGAATGGTCGGACATCTCGCGCGGCATGAAGGGCAACCTTGCCGGCGGCCCGAGCGAACTGCAGATGCGCGTCTTCTGGCGCGAATGGCACGCGCGCATGACCACCGGCAGACACGCCGACTATACCGGCGACTAGCGACGATCATCGGCGCACGGCTGCGGCCCTGGATTGAACGGAGCGCTGGCTTTGACGACGACGATAACCCGCGAGCAGGTCGAGGATTTTCTGTTTTTCGAGGCCGATCTGCTCGACAGCTGGCGGCTCGACGAATGGCTTGCGCTGTTCGACGAGGAGCGCGGCGGCTATTACATGCCGACGACCGACCATCCCGACGGCGATCCCAATACCGACCTCTTCCTGATCGCCGACGACATGCCGAAATTGCGCTCGCGGGTAGGGCAGCTCCTCAGCGGCCTGACGTGGGCGGAAAATCCGCGGTCCCGCACCCGGCATATGATCAGCAACGTGCGCATCCTCGGGCGGGACGGCGAGGCGCTGTCGGTCACGGCGAACTTTGTCGTCTACCGCATGCGGTTCCAGAATATCGATCCGTATATCGGCACCTGTCGCTACAAGCTCATCCCGCGCGACGGCGGATCGTTCACGATCCTGGAACGGCGGGTCGTCCTCGATCTCGAAGCGTTGCGGCCCCACGGCAAGGTCAGCTTCATCGTCTGAGGACGCGGACATGAACTGGCTCACCGACCGGCTGGAGCGGCTCTTGTCCGAGCGCGGGCTGTCCATCGACGGTCTCGCCCGCGAGCTGGCGATCGAACGGTCGCGGCTCAATGCGATCATCGCCGGCGCCGCGTTGCCGAATGATAGTCTGACCCGCCGTCTCGCCAGGGTTTTCGGCGAAGACCCGAAGGAATGGCTTGCGCATGTCGGAAGGCTCGCCGGCGACACGCCGCCGCCGCAGGCGCAGACCGGCTTCATCAAGGTTGCCGCGGTCGCGGACATCCCCGACGGCGAGATGAAGATCGTCTGCGACGGCTTGGTCGTCGTCGCCAATGCGGCGGGGCGGTTTCACGCGTTTGGCAATGTCTGCCCGCACGCCGAGGGCCCGCTGGGCGAGGGGTTTCTCGATGGCGTGATCGTCGAGTGCCCGTGGCACAACGGGCAATGGGACATCACCACCGGCAAGGGGCTGACCGCGTTCGCCACGGCCGACATTCCGGTGTTCGAGGTTCGCGTCGTCGGCAGCGATATCGAGGTCAAGCTGACCGGTGGAGAGGCGGCGTAGACCTCGGGGTCGGGACAGCGACAACGGCGTCGCCAAGAGGAGGGCCTCTCATGCAGTTGCAAAACAAGGTTGCGCTGGTCACCGGGACGAGCCCCAATATCGGCGGCGGCATCGCCGAAGCGTTGGCGGAAGCGGGCGCCGCCGTTGTCGCCGTCGATGTGCGACCGGAGAACGCGACCGATTGTGCCCGCTACATCAACGGCACCGGCGGTCGGGCGCTCGGCGTCGCCGCCGACGTTACCGATGAGACCCAGGTCGAGGCAGCCGTCGCCGCTGCGGTCGCGGCCTTCGGCACGGTCGATATCCTGGTCAACGGCGCCGTGATTTTCAACCGCAAGGGCGTCCTCGACATGCCGTTCGCGGAATTCGAACAGCAGACAAAAATCATCCTCGGCGGGTCATTCCTCTTCACCAAGCATGTCGCAAAACGGATGATCGAGCGGGGCGGCGGCGCGATCATCAACATCATCTCGACGGCCGGCCATCAGGGCGAGCCCGGCAACATCGCCTACTCTACGGCCAAAGCGGGATTGCTCAATTTCACCCGGTCGGCGGCGATGGAGCTGGTGCGCTACAACATTCGCGTCAACAGCCTGACCCCGACCGCCACCGATCGCTCGGAATCCTATGACCGCGCCGAGCGTTGGGGCCGCACCGTCGCCCGGCCCAATTCGCCGGCGGCGCAGGCCGGCAACGCGTTCCGCTCACGCGTGCCGATGCAGCGCCTGCCGGTGCCGAGCGATTACGGCCACGCCGCGGTCTTTCTCGCATCGGACAACGCCGCGATGATCACCGGCACCGACCTGCGTGTCGACGCCGGGGCGATCGCCCGCTATTGGGCCTGGGACCCCAGCGCGCCGCAGTAACGCCCGCGCGGCTCCAGCGGCTCGAACTCCGGTCGGACGAATCGAGCGTCCCAACACCGGGCAGATCGTCTGCTCGCCGGACATCGAGAAGTGCTGACAACCATGCCGCTTCCCCCCGAACCCA
>DATJUL010000425.1:0-2248 GCA_035502295.1 Allostellaceae bacterium
GGCCGGCATGATCGCGCTGGTCCACACGCCGGCATTGCTGGCGCTGTTTTTTGTGCTGCTGATGGCGCAGTTCGGGGTGCGCACGGTGCAGCCGATCGTGACGCTGTATGTGAAACAGATGGTCGGCAACGAGCCGAACGTCGCGACCTTGGCGGGTCTGGCGTTTTCGGTGACGGGGCTGGCCGATGTTGTCGCCTCGCCGTTTTTGGGCAAGCGCAGCGACCAGATCGGCTATCGCCGCGTCCTCTTGATCAGCCTCGCCGGCGCCGCGTTGATGACCTTGCCGCAGGCCTTCACCAGCAATTACTGGCTGTTCGTCGCCGAACGCTTTGGCGTCGGCATGTTTGTCGGCGGATTGTTGCCGACCGCCAACGCGCTGGTCGGCCGGCTGGTTGCCCGCTCCGACCGCGGCGCCGTCTACGGCATGACCTCGTCGGCGATGTTCATGGGCAATTCCTTGGGGCCGATAATCGGCGGCGCGATCGCCGCCTCGTTCGGCCTTTCCTGGGTGTTCGTGATGACCGCCGCGGTCATGGTGCTCAACCTCGTTTGGGTCTATTTTCGCGTCCCGGAGTTGACCCAACCGGCGAATCCCCGATAGCGGCATAGGCTCTGCCGCAGCGGGCGAAGACGGCATTGAAATCGGCAACCGCTTCGCGCGGCCCCGCCGGATAGGACCAGATCGCGCCGATGACGGCGAGAAAATCGGCGCCGGCCGCGACCAGCGGCGGGCAATTTTCCTGCGTTATGCCGCCGATCGCACAGCACGGCACGACCGTCGTCTCCGACCAGTCCGCCAACAGCTCCGGCCGCGCGCGGTACTTGGCGCCGGCCTTGGTTCCACTCGGGAAAAAGGCGCCGAACGCGACATAATCGGCGCCGGCCTCGGCGGCGGCGACGGCGCGGTCTTTGCTGTCGCCGCAGGTCACCCCGACGATCCGGTCCGGGCCGAGGAGGCGCCGCGCCTCGGCATAGGGCATGTCTTCCTCGCCGACATGCACGCCGTCGCAATCGAGTTCGGCCGCCAGATCGGGCCGGTCGTTCATGACAAAAGCGACGCCGCGCTGCTGCGCGATCGGCATGAGGATGCGCGCGGCGCGGCGAACCGCGGCGTCGTCGACATCCTTCAGGCGCAATTGCAGGCACGCGACATCGCCGCCGGCGAGCGCTTCCGCGAGATCGCCGGCGAATTTATCCGGGTCGAACGCGGGTGGCGTGATCAGATAAAGCCGCGTCGTCGCCCGCTCGTCCTCTGTCCAACGCGTCTGAATTGGGCTGTCCTTCCTCTGACCGCACGAGCATGGAGATCAGCAGACAATCAGGCCTTGACCGTGGAGGCGCGGTAGATTTCGTCGATCGATTGGGCAAGGGCCGCCGCGAATTCGCCGTCGCTCATCGAGACGCGCAGATCTTGGACAAGCGCGCGCGAAAAGCTCGCGATGATGCCGTGATTGGCGGCGAGGCGCTGGCATGCGTCGGTGCGGCTGTAGCCGCCGGACAGGGCGACGACCCGAACGACACGCGGGTGATTGACCAGCGGCAAATAGAGATCGGGGACATCGGGCAGAGTCAACTTGAACATGACCTGCCGGCCGGCCGGCAGCGCGTCGGCACGCTTGTTCAACTCGTCGAGCAGGATCGCCTCGGCGCCCTTCTTGTCCGGGCTTTTGATCGAGACCTCGGGCTCGAGGATCGGCATCAGCCCGTGTCGGGCGATGCGTTCGCCGACTTCGAACTGTTGCTCGGCGATCGCCGCGATGCCTTCTCTTGACGCGAGATTGATGACCGAGCGCATCTTGGTGCCATAGACGCCGGCCTTGACCGCACGGTCGCACAGCTCGTCGAGCTGCGGCATCGACCGCATCAGCTGGACACCGTCTTTTTCGGGTTCAAGCCCGCGATCGACTTTGACAAACGGCACGACCCGCCGCTCTTCCCACAGATATGCCGCGGTCGGCTTGCCGCGCACCTCGCCATCCATCGTGCCTTCGAACAGAATCGCGCCAATGACCTTGTCGCCGCTAAAGGCCGGCGCGGTCATGATGCGCGCCCGCATCTGATGGATCAGCCGAAACATCTCGGTCTCGCCGCTATAGGCGCTGTCCGGAATGCCGTAAAGCCGCAGCGCCCCCGGCGACGAACCGCCGCTCTGGTCGAGGGCGGCGATAAAGCCGCCCTTCTTCGCCATCTGGGCCATCATCTGGTCATTGGCCATCGTTATCGCTCCCGTGCGTGCGTTCGCCTTTTT
>DATJUL010000426.1:0-6227 GCA_035502295.1 Allostellaceae bacterium
AATGCGCCAGATAGCCCATGCCGGCACCGCCGTATTCCTCTTCGACCGTAATGCCGTGGAGGCCGAGCGCGCCCATCGCGGGCCACAACTCGGCCGGAAAACGGTCGGTCCGGTCGATCTCGGCGGCAATCGGCGCGATCCTGTCATCGGCGAAACCGCGCACCGTGTTGCGCAGCAGGTCGATCTCCGGGCCGAGATCATGGTCGAGCGCGGCGAGGCGGGTGTTCTGCATCTAACCACGTCCTGCGAACGAACTCTACCCGGAGACGCTCTCTTTGCTCCAGGCGGTATGCAGCCAGCGGAACATGTCCTTTTCATTCCGATGCGGGCCTTTGCCTGCCCAGGTAACGTCTTCGTCAAATTCTAGAATAATACTCCGGGCAAGATTGTTGATACTACCGACGTAATCACGCAAATCTTCGGCCGCGACCGTCGGATCGTCCGTGACAAATAACCAGAAATTGCTGATCCAGTTCCACCACTGACCGCGGCTTTCGAGATAACCGCGCAGCCGGTCATTCTCACTCTCGTCAAGTCCGTCTACGGCGATCACGAAGCGGCGAGTCATTTTCAGCCCTCATCCTGCTCAGTTGCCGAGCCGAGCGGGCTCGGCTGTGCGTCGGCAGTATCGCGAGACGCGTCGAGCTCGGCAGCGGGAAACACCCCCGTCGTGCTATCGCCGATCAAGCCATGTTCAATCGACAGCTTCTGAATCACGAACCGCTCCGAGCGCAGCGCATCAGGATCCTTGATCGCAAAGTATGAATACCACCCCATGGCGAACACGAACGAGACCAACATCAGGCCACCGAACAGAAATTGTGCCGCCGCCGGCGCCGAGGCAGCAATTGAACCGACGAACGCCGCGGTCATCAATGCCAAAATCCAGATGAGCGAGGCCAGAACGTTCGAGCGCGACCCGCGCGCAATACCCCGTTTGATGAGGTAGGTCAGCGCTTCCCATGCCATCTTAAAGCCGTCCGAACAACTGGATCGGCATGGTCGAGCGCGAGGCGGGCGTTCTGCATGACGCCACTATGGCGCGGCGGGGCCGCGGCACGAAGCCCCGCGCGCGGCTCAGCGCTGGAGCCGGCCGCCGAGCGCCGCCGTCACCCATTCCTGTTCGGGCGCGGCGGCGACGGCGGGCGGTGCCGGCGTCGGATCGACGGCGACCTGAAACGCGCCGTAGCGGCCCCATGCCTCGTCGGCATCGTGATTGAAGGACAGCGTCGCGAACCGCGTCCCCTGCCGGATGTTCCAATTGCGATAGGTCCGGTCGCCCGCCCACAATTTCGAATTTGCCAGCCAGGCGAACGCGGCCAGCCCCGAGCCTTTGACGACCCGGCACACCGCGCCCGAACCGTAGACGCCGATCTGGTACGGCGGCCGGCCGCTTCCCACCGCCGCCATCCCGGCATCGACACCGCGGAAATATTGCTCGACCGCCGCCAACTGCCAGCCCTGCGCGTTGAAATCGACGCCGAAGTAGATCGCGGTGCCGGACGGCTGGCCCGTCGCGACGGCCTCCAGCGCCGCCTTCGCCGCATCCCAATAGCCGCGGGCATAGGAGAAATAGGCCGGATTGTCGGAATAGGATTCCCACACCGCGACGATGTTCAGCCCCAGCGCCGACAGATGCTGCGCCTCCGTCGGGGTCAACGCCGGCAGACGCGAAGTCGGGTCGCGGTAATAGCGCGCGACAAACTGGATGCGGCCGTGCCGGAGCTGATCGAGAAACGGGCCGGTGTCGCTGGCGAGATCGATGCCCCAGGACGCGCCGGTGGGCGCCGGCGATGGCGACGGCGCTGGCGGGGCAGGGGCGGTGACGAGCGGCGGCGGATCGGCGTCGACGATCGGCACGACCGCGCGATCGTTGCCGCACGCCGCAAGAAACAAGGCCGCCAGCAGCGCGCCCACGCTTCGGATCCGCACTGTCCCCGCTCCCCCAATGTGCGTGCGATCGAGTTTAGCGAAGCCCGCGGCGATTTGCTACCGCCGGTAGCACGAATTCAGCATGCAGGAACAAGCGGCTCGGCGAAGGCTTTATGGTGCGGTCGAGAAGACTCGAACTTCCACGGAGTTTCCCCCACAGCGACCTCAACGCTGCGCGTCTACCAATTCCGCCACGACCGCACGTCGCGCCCGCCCGAAGGCGGGTCCGCAAATGGCGCGCGTGCTTAGCAAACACGCGATACCATATCAAGCCGCATGGACCGGGATCAGATGGTTACGCAAGCGGGCGCCATCGAGTGGCGCCTCGATAACGCGCCGGTGCCGTACGAGACGGCGGTGGCGGCGATGGAGGCGCGCGCCGCGGCGATCCGCGAAGGCGGGGCGCCCGAACTCGTCTGGCTCCTCGAACACCCGGCGATCTACACCGCCGGCACCAGCGCCAAGCCCGCCGATCTCATCGATCCCGGCCGGCTGCCGGTCTACCAGAGCGGCCGCGGCGGGCAATACACCTATCACGGGCCGGGCCAGCGCGTCGCCTACGTGCTGCTCGATCTGAACAAGCATGGCCGCGACGTGCGCTGCCATGTGTGGCGGCTCGAAGAATGGATGATCCGCGCGTTGGCGCAGTTCGGCATCACCGGCGAGCGGCGCGACGGTCGGATCGGCGTGTGGATCGCCGGCGCGGACGGGCGCGACGCGAAGATCGCTGCCGTCGGCGTGCGCGTGCGGCGCTGGGTCACGTATCATGGCGTCGCGCTCAACGTCTGCCCCGATCTCGACGAGTTCCGCGGCATCATCCCGTGCGGCATCCGCGAGCATGGCGTGACCTCATTGGCCGCGCTCGGCGTCCGGGCGACGATGGCCGATGTCGATAGGGCGCTGCGCGCGACATTCGAGGGCGTCTTTGCGCCCAGCGCGGCGGTTTGACGCTTTACGGCGGAAACCATAGAGTCGGCGGCGGGCCAACGCGGAGCGGCATGAACATGGACGGTCGCAGCGGCGAGGCGCTGTCGGGCGACGACAGCGATCTGCCGGCGGACGAGCGGGCGCTGCTGGAGCGGGCGCGGGCACTGGTGCCGCGCCTCGCGGAGCGCGCGCCGGCGGCGGCGGCTTCGCGCCGCATGCCGGCCGAGACGATCGCCGAATATAAGGAAGCCGGCATCCTGCGCATCCTGCAGCCGCGGCGCTTCGGCGGGCTGCAGGGCCGGTTCAGCCTGTTCGCGCGCATCGTCGAGGAACTGACCCACGGCGACGCGTCATCCGGCTGGGTCTATGCGGTCTTCGCCGAGCACCAGTGGATCATCGCGCAATATCCCGAAGAGGCGCAGATCGACGTGTGGGGCGCCGATCCCGAGGCGGTTGCCTCGTCATCCCTGGCGCCGCGCGCCGCCGCACGACGCTGCGCCGGCGGCTGGCGGCTCTCTGGCCGCTACACGTTTTCCAGCGGCTGCGACCACGCGCAATGGGCGATCATCGGCGCCTTTCTCGGCGAGATGGGCGACCCGCGCACAATCGCCTATCTCTTGGTGCCATTGTCGGAGGTTACGATCGATGACGACTGGCATGTGCTGGGGCTGCTCGGCACCGGCTCGAAATCGTTGATCCTCGACGATGTGTTCGTGCCCGAGCACCGCGTCGTCATGGTCAGCGACCTGTTCGCCGGCACGCCGCCCGGCGCCGCGGTGCATCCCGAGTATCCGGTGCTGCGCGCGCCGCGCGGCTATCTCGTCTCCTATTCGCTGCCGCCGGTGCCGATCGCGCTCGCCGGCCGCGCCCTCGCCGTCGCGTGCCGGTCATTCTCCGGCCGCGTGTCGCGTGGCGTCCGGCGGCTGGCCGATTCGGAGTTCGTGCAGATAACGTTGGGCGAAGCCTCGGCGGCGATCGATGCGGCGACACTCTTGTTGCACACCGGGCGCGAGGCCAGCACCGCCGAGGTCGCTTCCGGTCGCCGCATCACCGAGGCCGAGGCGATGCGGGCGCGGCGTGACATGACCTGGGCGCAGCACCAGGCCGCCTGGGGCCTCGAACGGTTGTGCGAACTGTCGGGCGCCCGTTCGGTCTACGACGACGACGCGTTGCAGCAGATGCGCCGCGACATGATGACGATGCTGACCCACACCGCCGCCAGCCGGCAGGCCGCCTTCGCGCCCTACGGCCAGCTGCTGCTGCGCCGCCCGCCGGAATAGAATCGGCCTTCTGTCAGCGCCGGCGGATCGCGCGCAACCACCGGCCGAGGCGACCCTCCTCCGCCGGGAACGAGCGTTCGACGAGTGTCGCGCCCGCCGCTTCCCGTGCGACGCGCGGCCTTGTGTTGACGCAGATGCCGCGCGCCGCCGCGCGCCACACCGCGAGGTCGGCGCGGCTGTTGCCGACATAGGAGAACGGGCCGTCGCCGATCGTGCGGCGGATCGCGGCGAGCTTGGCGCGGCCGGTCAGGTTGGTCCGCCCGTCAGAGGCCAGCACCGCGTCGAACAGCGCGAGATGCTCGGCGACCGCGGCCGCGATGCGGCGATCGGCGCCGGTTGCCAACAGCAGCTTCCGGCCCGCCGCGCGTTCGTCGCGCAGATAGGCGAGGAGGCCGGCATGATACGGCAGCCGCGCCGCGTCGAGCGCGGCGGAAGCGGCGAGTTCCTGCTTCACGCCCGCGCGGCCGCGGCGCCACGCGGCGAGGCCCCGCAATAGCCGCAGCGGCCGCCGGCACAGCACGATGGCGCACAGCAGCGAGGTGTCGATCGTGACGAGGCTGCCGTCGAGATCGACGACCAGCGGCCCCGCCGCCGGCCGCGCGCCACAACTTCCCGCGCCATTGACCGGCATCTCAGCGGGGGCAACCGGCTTCACGCAGGACGACCGGCGAGAGCAGGGTTGATTGCATCGGAGATGTTGGTATACATACCAACATGACGGCCCGGTTGCTGCTGCGGGAACGGCGGATCATCGGCGAGGAGCGGTTTGTCGAGATCGTAGTATGGCAGCTTCCGACCCCGAGATTTGCGTCATGCGTTTCGACAACGAGACGGGAAAGGGCGATCACCAGCATGTCGGTGAGCGCCAGACAGAATACCGGTTCACAAGCCTCGATCGGCTGATGGAGGATTTCTGGGAAGAGGTCGAACGATGGCAGCGGTGACGATAGGCATTGCCGACATTGACCAAACAAAAGCGCGCATGCGGCGGGCCTTCGCCGGGCAGGAGCAGGGGGCGTTCCTCGGCTTCGCTACGGTCGAACTGCTGTGGCGGATCATCACGCCGAAGCGATGGGAGCTGCTGCGGGCGATGACCGGCACGGGGCCCTTGGCCATCCGCGAACTCGCCCGCCGGCTCGGCCGCGATATCAAATCGGTGCATGGCGACGTATCGGCGCTGTTGCAAGCCGGCGTCATCGACCGCACCGAAGACGGCCGGATCGAATTTCCCTTCGACGAGATTCACGTCGATTTCGTGCTGCGCGCCGCGTGATGCGCATCAGACGGAAAAATATTTCGCCTGCGGGTGATGGACGACGATCGCCGAGGTTGATTGCTCGGGGTCGAGCTGGTCCTCGTCGCTGAGCGCGATGCCGATCTCGTCGGCCCGCAGCAATTGCAGCAACTGGCGCTGATCGGCGAGGTTGGGGCAGGCGGGATAGCCGAAGGAATAGCGGCTGCCGCGGTAGCCCTGCGCCAGCATTTCGTCGTGGTCGCGGGCGTCTTCGGCGGCAAAGCCGAGTTCGGCGCGGATGCGCTTGTGCAGGTATTCGGCGAACGCTTCGGCCATCTCGACCGACAGGCCGTGCAGGTAGAGGTAATCCCGGTAGCGGTCGTCGGCAAACCATTCGCGCGCCGCCTCGGACGCACGGCGGCCCATCGTGACGACCTGCAGCCCGATCACGTCGCGCTCAGGATCGTCCGTGTCGCGGAAGAAATCGGCGATGCACAGCCCGCCGTCCCGGTTCTGCCGCGGAAACGAGAACCGCGCGGCCTCGCGCCGCCCATCGTCGGCGAACAGGATCACATCGTTCCCCTCGGCGGCGCAGCGCCAATAGCCATAGGCGGCCTGCGGCGCGAGAATGCGCTCGCGGATCGCCATGTCCATGATGCGCGACAGCACCGGCCGCAACTCGTGCTTCGCCCATTCCTTGTATTCGGCGAGCGAGCGGCCGTCCTTCCGGTAGCCCCATTGGAATTGGTAGAGCATGCGCTCGTTCAGATAGGGCACGATCGCCTTTGGCGACACCCGCTCGATCGTGCGCGGCCCCCAGAATGGCGGCCGCGGCACCCGCACGTCGCGGCTGA
>DATJUL010000427.1:0-4842 GCA_035502295.1 Allostellaceae bacterium
CACGCTCGAAGCGTGGATCCGCGAGCGGCCCGAGCAATGGTTCTGGCTGCATCGCCGCTGGCCCGATTGACGCCGCCTGCGGCATTGGACATCGTTCGCCGAGCAGGAAGCAGGAGGGGCGATGCGGGTCAGCATTCTCGACGATTACCAGGGCGTCGCGCTCGATATGGCGGATTGGTCGGCGGTGCGGGCGCGCGGCATCGACATCGCCGTCGAGCGCTTTCCGTTTGTCGATGAGGCTGCCGCGGTGCGGGCGCTTGGCCAGTCCGAGATCGTCGCGGCGATGCGCGAGCGCACGCCGTTTCCGAGGAGCCTCGTCGATCGCCTGCCGAACCTGAAGCTCTTGATCACGACCGGCATGCGCAACGCGGCGTTCGACATGGCGGCGCTGAAGGACAAGGGCGTCACCGTGTGCGGCACCGGCGGCCCCGCCAATGTTCCCGGGGGCGGTGGCAACGAAGACACCGCCGAACTCGCCTGGGGTCTCATCCTCGGCGCGATGCGGCGCATCGCCGAGGATCATGCCTTTCTGCGCCAGGGCGGCTGGCAGACCCGAATCGGCCACCGCGTCGCCGGCAAGACGCTGGGCCTGCTCGGCCTCGGCCGGCTTGGCAGCGCCGTCGCCCGCGTCGGCCTCGCGTTCAACATGCAGGCGATTGCCTGGAGCCAGAACCTGACCGCCGAGCGCGCCGCCGAACGGGGCGTCGAGCGGGTCGAAAAGGATGAACTCTTCCGCCGCGCCGACATTCTGTCGGTGCATCTCGTGTTGAGCCCGCGCAGCCGCGGCCTCGTCGGCGCCCGTGAAATCGGGCTGATGAAGCCGTCGGCGGTCATCATCAATACCTCGCGCGGGCCGATCTGCGACACCGCGGCGATCATCAGGGCGCTGGAAGAGGGCCGCCTCGCCTATGCCGGCTTCGACGTCTACGACAAGGAGCCGCTGCCGATCGACGATAAGCTGCGCCGCGCGCCCAATGTGATCCTGACGCCGCATATCGGCTATGTGACCGATGAGAACTACCGCAGCTCCTACCCGCAGATCGTCGAAAACATCACCGCCTTTCTCGACGGCCGGCCGGTCCGGGTCATCTAATCGGCGGCGCGGTGGAGGATTTGTTCGCGCAGACCGGTGTCGTATTCCTGGCCCAACGGCGTCAGCACCATCGCTTCCGGCAGTTTCGGGCGGATAAGGCCCTTGCGGTGCAGCGCCGCCCACACCGCCGGGTTGCGTAGGCCCGTGGCGTCGCGCGCCGCGACGACTGCTTCGCCGAGATGGAAATGGTCGCCGTGCGGGTGCGGGAAGTCGCTGATCGCGATGCCGCCGCCGTCGTCTTCGGCCTCCGGGGTGCCGGCCAGCCGCGCCAGTTCCTGCAGCAGCGTCAGGGTCTTCAGTTGCAGCGGGTTGAGGTTGAGCGGGTTGCGTCTCGCCGGCATCGCGCGCGATCGCCCGCTCAGTACAGCCGGGTGCGGTAGGAGTCTTCGGTAGCGCGCTCGGCGGCCGCGGCGTCACCAGCGCCGATCTGATCGGTGATGATGCGCCCCAATGACGGAAAATCCGCGTGCTTCAGCATCTTCTCCGGGTTCCACAGATCGGAGCGGATCAGCGCCTTGCCGCAATGGAAATAGACTTCCTCGGCGCTGACGAGGAGGCCGCTCTTCGGTGCCCTGCCGCCGACGGCGCAGGGCTCAAGCAGCGCCGGATCGGTTGTGACGCGGGCCTTGCCGTTGACCCTCAAGGTCTCGCGCAGGCCCGGCACAAAGAAGATGAGGCCGATGCCGGGCGCCGCCAGCAGGTTGGAAATCGTATCGACCCGGTTGTTGCCGAGCCGGTCCGGGATCAACAGCGTCGCGTCGTCGATGACGCGGACGAAGCCCGGCGCGTCGCCCTTGGGCGAGGCATCGACGCGGCCATGCGCGTCGGCCGAGGCGATGACGAGAAACGGCGACAGCGCGATGAACGCGCGCGAGTGCTTTTCCAGGCGCGGCAACTGCTTTTTGACCGCGCGCTCCATCGGCTCGCCGTAAAGCTCACGGATGTCGGCGATGTTTTCGATGATATCCACGCTCGCCTCCGGCTCTCGTCCGCGCCTACTATGCACGCGAACACCGAGGCGGAGAAGCGCGCGATGCCGGTTGTCGTCAGCCGCGACGAGAGGCCAGAAGGCGGGCGCCTCGCGCAGGTCACGATCGACAACCGCGCGAAGCTCAACACGCTCGACCGCGCGCTGATGATCGAGATCGTGGAGACGATCGCGCGGCTGGAAGCCGACCGCGAGCTGCGCCTTGTCGTGCTGCGCGGCGTCGGCGAGCGCGCCTTTGTCGGCGGCGCCAATCTCGATGAGCTGGCGGCGCTGAACCGCGACACGGCGCGCGATTTCATCACGCTCGTGCATCGCGTCTGCGACGGCTTCCGGCGGCTGCCGGTGCCGGTCGTCGCGCGCATCGACGGCTATGCGCTCGGCGCCGGGCTGGAACTCGCCGCGGCCTGCGACCTGCGCGTCGCCAGCGAGCGCAGCCATTTCGGCATGCCGGAGGTGCGCGTCGGCATCCCATCGGTCGTCGAGGCGGCGCTGCTGCCGCAATTGATCGGCGAAGGACGCGCCCGCCGCCTCATCCTGACCGGCGAGACGATCGACGCGGCGACGGCGCTCCAATGGGGTCTCGTCGACGCCACGGCGACCCCGACGGCGCTCGATGCCGAAGTCGAGCGCTTCGCCGCTGCGCTCCTCGCCGGCGGCAGGGAGGCGCTGCGCATCCAGAAATCGCTGATGGCCGATTGGCAGGATTTATCGACGAGCGCCGCCATCGCCCGCGGCATCGACGCCTTTGCCGCGGCGCACGAGGGCGACGAGCCGCGCCGCATGGCCGCCGCCCGGCTCGCTGAAATGCGCGCGCGCCGGACCGGGCGCCGCTGATGCCGGCGCGGCGCGGCCTCGCCGACGCGATCGGGGCCGACCCGCACTATTTCGGCCATCGCGACCGGCTGCGCCAGCGCCTGTTCGATGCCGGGGCGGAAAGCCTGCCGGATTACGAGCTGCTCGAAGTGCTGCTGTTCACGCACGACGCGCGGCGCGACGTCAAGCCGCTGGCAAAGGCGCTGATCGACCGCTTCGGCGGCTTCGCCGAGGTGCTGAGCGCCAGGCCGGAGGCGCTGCGCGAGGCGGGGGTGCGCGACCCGGGGATCGCGATCCTCAAATCGGTGCGCGAGGCGGCGCTGCGGCTCGCCAAGGCGGAATTGCGCGAGCGCGAAATCATCGGCTCGTGGGACCGGCTCATCGCCTTCTGCAACGCCCATATCGCCTACAGCCCGGTCGAGGAATTTCACCTGCTGTTTCTCGACCGCAGAAACGCGCTTCTGGCGCACGAGCGGCAGCAACGCGGCACGATCGACCACACGCCGGTCTATCCGCGCGAGGTCGTCAAGCGCGCCCTCGAACTCAACGCCTCGGCCCTCATTCTCGTGCACAACCACCCCTCGGGCGACCCGACGCCGTCCAAGGCCGACATCGAGGTGACGCGCGACATCATCGCCGCCGCAAAACCGGTCGGAATCACCGTCCACGATCACCTGATCATCGGCCGCGGCCGCCACACCAGCCTGCGCGACCGCGGCCTCTTGGGATGACGGCGGCGGCCTATTCGAGGCCGGGGCGAATGCGGAACGACGCCGCGGTCTGGCGGCGGATGTCGTCGAGCGACACCTCGGGCGCGATCTCGACGAGTTCCATGCCGCCGCCCCGCTTGTCGATCGCGAAGACGCCGAGATCGGTGACGACCAGATCGACGACGCCGGCGCCGGTCAGCGGCAGAGTGCAGCGGCGCAGCAGCTTCGGCTCGCCGCGCGCGGTGTGCTCCATCAAGACGACGACCTTTTTGACGCCAGCCACGAGGTCCATCGCGCCGCCCATGCCCTTGACCATGCGGCCGGGGATCATCCAGTTGGCGAGATCGCCGTTTTCGGCGACCTGCATCGCGCCCAGGATCGACAGGTCGATATGGCCGCCGCGGATCATGCCGAAGGATTGCGCGCTGTCGAAATAGCTCGTCGTCGCCAGTTCGGTGACGGTCTGCTTGCCGGCGTTGATCAGATCGGGGTCTTCCTCGCCCTCAAAGGGAAACGGCCCCATCCCCATCATGCCGTTCTCGCTCTGCAATTGCACGGTCATGCCGGGCGGGATGAAGTTCGACACCAGCGTCGGGATGCCGATGCCGAGATTGACGTAATAGCCGTCCTTGAGTTCGGCGGCGGCGCGCCGCGCCATGTCGTCACGTGACCAGGGCATGTCGAAGTCTCTCTCCAGAAGAACCCTTCAGCGCAAAGGCCGCGAAGGAACCCGCAAAGAACGCGAAGGGTTACAGGCCATTGACCATTCGCGTAATCCCGTCGCGCATGAGCGCGACGTTGAAATTCAACAAGTAGCCGAGTTGGAACCCGCCAAGGCGAAGATAGCTCAGCAACTGCCCGCGATGCACCGGCATGATATGCTCGATCGCCTTCAGCTCGACAACGACACGGCCTTCGACAAGGAGATCGATTCGGTATCCATTGTCGATCGAAAGTTCTTCATACCGGATGGGGATTAGAACTTGGCGACGGGCGCGCAGCCGCAGCTTTTCCAATTCGTAGATCAAACAGGTCTCGTATGCGCCTTCCAGCAGCCCCGGCCCAAGGACCGAGTGAACCTTGATCGCGGCGCCGATGATTGCGTGCCCAATCTCTTCTTCGGTCACCTTCGCGTCCTTTGCGTTAAAGCCTTTGCGTCCTTGGCGCTAGGGCGTTCCTCGGCAACATCAGGCGCGCTTTCTGACGGTGCGCTGCTCGATGCGCTTTTCGTAAGCGGG
>DATJUL010000428.1:0-2706 GCA_035502295.1 Allostellaceae bacterium
TCCCGGCAGCGGCGCGTTCTCCTTCACGCTGACGCCGACCTGGCAGAAAGGCATTTTCTTCGCGCGCGCCGAGGGCTCGGTCGTCTCGGCCTGGAGCGCGACGCCTGGTGATGTCTTCGGCTCCGGCGGCGGCGAAAGGACCCAAGGCCGCTTCCTGCTGGAAGGCGGCATCGTGTTCTGACCATCCGGATTGCCTCGCTTTGCTCGCAGTGACGCGAAGGCAGCCGTCATTGCGAGCAGCGCAGCGACGAAGCAATCCCGGTCAAGCTTCAAATGTGCCTAAACCTCGGTTTCGGCGCCGGTGCGGCTGGTGATCAGGCCGTAATGCTCGATGCGGCGGTGTCTTGCGAAGTTGAAGACCGCGCGGCGCAGATAGTCGCCGAGGTTGAGGTCGAGCGTCGCGGCGATGACCTCGTCCTCCTCGGTCAGCGCCCGTGCCGCGATCTCGCCGGTCGGCGCGACGATCGCCGAACCGCCGATCATCAGAAACCCATCCTCGGCGCCGCATTTCGCCGCCGCCAGCACCCAGGCGGCATTCTGGTAGGCGCCGGCCTGCAATGACAACAGGTGATGGAACATGCGCAGGTGCTCGGGTTCGCGGTCATGGATGTTCTCGACCGGCGTGTTGTAGCCGAGCGCGACGATCTCGACCCCCTGCAACCCCATGACGCGGTAGGTCTCCGGCCAGCGCCGGTCGTTGCAGATGCACATGCCGATGACGGCATCCATCATGCGCCATACGCCAAACCCCTCGTTGCCGACATCGAAATAGCGCTTCTCCAAATGCTGGAAGGGCGCCTGCGGCAGATGCTCCGAATGCCCCGGCAGGTGGATTTTGCGGTAGCGGCCGACGACATGTCCGGCGGGATCGACGAGGATCGACGTGTTGTAATGACGCGCCTCGCCCCGCTCCTCAGTCAGTTCGGCGTAGCCGAGATAGAACCCGATTCCGAGCTGTTGTGCGGCGTCGAACAACGGCCGCGTCGCGGCGTTCGGCATCTCGCGCTCGAAATACCGGTCGATCTCGGCCTGCTCGGTCATCCACCAGCGCGGAAAAAACGTCGTCAGCGCCAGTTCCGGAAAGACGACAAACCGGGCCCCCTGCCCGTGCGCCTCGCGCAGCAGCGCGACGAGCCGGCGGACGACCGCGTCGCGGCCGTCGGCGCGATGGATCGGGCCCAATTGGGCGACGGCGGCGCGCATTTTGCGGGACATCGCGGATCTCCTCCTTCGTCGCTCGCGGGACTCGCGGCGGACCTGTTGCGCGGCAGGCGCCGCCGCGGTCAACTGCGGCTCTCGACCACGATCAGCCCGGAGGCGTCAATGGCGGCCGACCCCGATTGCATCTTCTGCAAGATCGTTGCCGGCGCGGTGCCGAGCTTCAAGCTGTACGAGGATGGCGAAACCCTCGCCTTCATGGACATCAACCCGGTGCATGACGGACACGCTCTGGTGATCTCGAAGGCGCATTTCGCGACTGTATTCGACATCGCGCCGGAGGCGTTTGCCGCCGTCGCGCGCGCCACCGCGCTCGTCGCCAAGGCGGTCAACGCGGCGTTGAAGCCGGACGGCATGAACCTGATCCAGTCGAACGGCCGCGGCGCGGCGCAGTCGGTCGGCCATTTCCACATCCACATCCTGCCGCGGCATTTGGGTGACCACCTGCCGCTCAATTGGCCGCTGAAGCCCGGCGACATGGCGCAGATCGGCGAGATTGCCGCGCGCATCCGCACGCATCTCTAACCGGTGGCCCGCGCCCGGCGCAAAGGGATGCAGCGCGGCACCGATTACGCCGGCGAGGTCCGCGACCGGCTGCGCCCCGCGTGTGTCGTGCTCGCCCGCTTTGCCGGCGCCGCGTTGCGCGCTCGTGTTGTCGGGCGCATCCGCATCTCTTCGTCGGCAATCTCGCGCTCGGCGCGGTGCCAGTGCTCGTCGTGCCGGCCCGCGACCCGGCCTTCGGCAAGCCATATGTGATAGGCGCGTTCGCGGATCCGCCCATCCCGTTCCGCCGTCATCAATTCTCCTTCCGCCGCGAATCGCACGGGCTTGCCGGTGCGGGGACGCGACCCTTAGGATCGCCGCCGCTTCCCTGCTGCAGGAGTTCCGATGCCCCAGCTCGATACCGACGACGGCATCAAATTATACTACGAGGAGGCCGGCGTCGGCCATCCGGTGGTGTTTGTCCATGAATTCGCCGGCGACCATCGCAGCTACGAACCGCAGCTGCGCTTTTTCGCGCGGCGCTACCGTTCTATCGCGTTCAACGCGCGCGGTTATCCGCCCTCCGATGTGCCCGAGGACTGGCGGCGCTATTCGCAGGAGCGCGCGCGCGACGACATTCGCTGTGTGCTCGACGCCCTGGCGATCGCCAAGGCGCATATCGTCGGCATCTCGATGGGCGGGTTTGCTGCGCTGCATTTCGGCCTCGCCTATGCCGACCGCGCCACCTCGCTCGTCGTTGCCGGCTGCGGCTATGGCGCCGAGCCCGCCAAGCGCCAGCAGTTCCAGGACGAAGCGACGCGCACCGCCGCCCAGATCGAGCTGCGCGGCATGGCGGAAGTCGCGAAGACCTATGGAATCGGGCCGACCCGCGTGCAATACCAGAACAAGGACCCGCGCGGCTTTGCGGAATTCCTTGCGCAGCTCGGCGAGCACTCGACGCGCGGCTCGGCCAATACGCAGCGGGGCGTGCAGTCGCGCCGCCCT
>DATJUL010000429.1:0-14760 GCA_035502295.1 Allostellaceae bacterium
CGCGGCCGAACAGCGTCGCCGGCGCCGGCCGCGCCAAGCGCACGACCTCGGCGCACACGACATCGCGGTCGATCGCCTGCGCCAGCCCGACCGCCTCTGCGAGGCGCGCCTCGACGGAGCGCGGCGCCTCGCCGTTGCCGGCAAGCACGGTCTTGATCGCCGGATGAACGACCAGCGCGCGGCTGGTCGGCGCGGGCGATGCGGTGTCGCTGCGGCTCAGAGCTCGCCGCCCTCCTTGCCCTCGAACAGCTGGATCGGCTGCGCCGGCATCACCGTCGAGATCGCGTGCTTGTACACCAGCTGCGAGTGCGCATCCCGCCGCAGGAGCACGCAGAAATTGTCGAACCAGGTGATGATCCCCTGCAATTTGACGCCGTTGACGAGAAACACCGTTACCGGCGTCTTGTTCTTGCGAACATGGTTGAGGAATACATCCTGGACATTTTGATTTTTTTCGCTCGACATGGGTGGTCTCCCATATTTTTGGGGCCGAGGGACGGACTCGGGACCGAATAGACACTGTTTCGGGTTGCACGTGCCCTACGAAGATGGGCGCGGCGGAGGCGAGCGCAAGCCCTCCAGCCGGCGAAACAGCCCCGCTCCGTCGGCGAACGACAGATGCGGAGGGTGGCGGGCGAATTCTTCGGCGCCGCCATCGCCGAGCAGCACCGCGACGCACCCGCTGTTGCGCGCACATTCGATGTCGATCGCGGTGTCGCCGACAAACCACACGTCCTCGCCCGGCGCCAACCCGCTCGGCGCCAGCGCCAGATGCACCGGCGCGACGGCCGGCTTGTCGGCTGCCGCGTCGCCGGCGCCGACGACGCTGCCGAACAGCGCCGACCAGCCGAGGTGCGCGACTTCGCGCCGCAGCAACTCGCCGGTCTTGTTGCTGACGACGCCGAGATAGAGCCCCTCGCCCGCCAATCGGCGCAGCATCGCCTCGCGGCCGGGCAGCGCGGTCAGCCGGTCGAGGTGGATTTCGCGGAACCGCGCGAGATAGATATCGCGCGCCGCTTCCCAGCGGGCGCCGAACAGCGGTGGAAAGGCGACAGGCAGGCTCTGCCGCACGTTGGCCTTGGTTTCGGCGAGCGACCATTCCGGCATCGCCATCGCGCGCATCAGGTGGTTGAGCGCCTCGTGGATCGTCGCCCAGCTGTCGACCAGCGTGTTGTCCCAGTCGAACAGGATCGCCCGCGGCCGCTGGTTCATGCCGCCCCGGCAGCGACGTGCGCCAGGTAGGCGGCGCGCAGCTTCTGGGTCAACAGGCCGGGATGGCCGTTGCCGACCGGCGCTCCATCGATGCGCACGACCGGCACCACGTCAGCGGTCGTGCTGGTCAGAAAGGCTTCGCGCGCCGCCTTTGCCTCGGCGACCGTGAACGCCCGCTCGTCGAGCCGGCAGCCCGCGCGCCGGATCAGGTCGATGAGGGCGAGGCGGGTGACGCCGTTGAGGATCGCATGATCGGCCGGGTGGGTGACGACGGCGCCGTCGGCCGCGACGATCCAGGCGTTGCTGGAGGTGCCCTCGGTGATACGTCCGGCGGCATCGACCTGCCACGCTTCGAACGCGCCCGCCGCGCGCGCTTCCTGCTTGCCGAGCACGTTGGGCAACAGCGACACCGATTTGATGTCGCAGCGCTGCCAGCGGAGGTCGGCGATCGTGATGACCGCGACGCCCTCCTCCGCGAGGCGCGGGTCGGCCGGGCGGGCGCGCCGCGCGGTGACGACGAGCGTCGGCTCGGCGACCGGCGGGAAGGCGTGGTCGCGCGGCGCTGTGCCGCGGGTCACCTGCAGGTAGACGCTGCCGCGCGCGATGCCGTTGCGGCGGATCGTCTCGCGCAGCACGATCTTCAATGCGGCATCGCCCAGCGGCGGCGCGATGCGCAATTCGCCGAGCGAGCGGGCGAGCCGCGCGAGGTGCAACGACTCGTCGACCAGGCGCCCGCCGCGCACCGCAATGACCTCGTAGACCCCGTCGGCAAACTGAAAGCCGCGGTCCTCGACATGCACCGCCGCCTGCCCGTGCGGCAGATATCGGCCGTCAACATAAGCGATGCGCGGCATGCCGTCCCCTCCTATACGACAAAAAATTTACCCTGATGTGTCAAACTATATGCTTCATAGGGGCCAATTCTTCCCTCGATTTCCAGTATGTCATGATTGGAGAAATGCAAGGTCAGCTTTCCATTTTTTTTAGCTGTACCGATTCAACCTTTTTCATCAGTAACCTGGTCAAAGATGAGGCAGATATTGGAAAGGTGTATTTTCTTGTATTCTTGTCATCCGCGAAGGTCGTGTGTGAGAACTCCGCCTCAATCTGAAGTGTCGTGCCGCCGTCGAAATGAAAGCACAACATATATGGGCCGAAACACAGCAACGCCAGTTCCTGCCCCTTGAGAAAATCGAAGTTGAGATCAGGCATCCGGCAAACTCTACGGTAATGGAATATGGGTTTCCCACTGGGGGCCCGGCTTCATCGTCGTCGGATTGATCGCTTGCCAGCCGCCATTGGCCATCGGTTTTTCCGGCCGCCAGTACCCGTGCGGATAAAACCGGTTCGTCGGCATCATGCGCACCCGCCATCCGGCGGGAATATTGGTTGGCGGCTGCTGCGGCGCATGGCTCGACGGCCGAAAATTCTGCGGCCACGAGGGATCCCCGCTATTCCTCAATCGGAGCGCCGCGAACCATCGCTCACGTGCCGACCTTGAGCGCGCGGTCGTTGCCGAACACGCCCAGCGACTTGAGCTTCCGGTGCAGCGCCGAGCGCTCCATGCCGACAAAGGACGCGGTGCGCGAGATGTTGCCGCCGAAGCGGGTGACCTGCGCCAGCAGGTATTCGCGCTCGAACACCTCGCGCGCGTCGCGCAGCGGCAGCGTCATGATCTCGCTGCCCTTGTCCCATTTGACGACCGAAGGCGCGATCGCGGTAATCTCGTTGGGCAGCATGTCGGCGCGCACCGGCTCGCTGGCGTCGCCCGGCGCCATGATCAGCAGCCAATCGATGACATTGCGCAATTGCCGCACGTTGCCGGGCCACGTGTAAGCCTGCAAGGCGGCAAGCGCGTCCTCGCCGAGGTCGCGGGTGTCGATGCGCGCCGCATCGGCGCCGCGCGCCATGAAGTGCCGCGCCAGGAGTGGGATGTCCTCGCGCCGCTCGCGCAGCGGCGGGACCCGGATCGGCACGACGTTGAGGCGGTAGAACAGGTCCTCGCGAAACCGCCCGCCGGCGATTTCGGCGGCCAGCTCGCGGTTGGTCGAGGCGACGACACGGACATCGACCGCGACCCGCCGCGACCCGCCGACCCGTTCGAACGTCTGCTCCTGCAGCGCTCGCACGATCTTACCCTGGGTCTCCAGCGGCATGTCGGCCACTTCGTCGAGGAACAGCGTGCCGCCGTGCGCCCGTTCGAAGGTGCCGATCTTGCGGGGGGCGCCGTCATTGCTCGCCTCGCAGCCGAACAGCTCCAGCTCCAGCCGGTCGGGGCGCATCGTCGCGCAGTTGACCGCGACAAACGGGCCGTCGGCGCGGCGCGAGCGGGCGTGCAGGAGGCGGCCGACCACTTCTTTGCCTGAACCCGGCGCGCCGGTGATCATGACGCGGCTGCCGGTCGGCGCCACCCGCTCGATCTGCTGGCGCAGCTGGTTGACCGCCGGCGAGACGCCGACCAGATCGAGATCGCCGCCGGCGCGCAGCCTCAATTCGGCGTTCTCACGGCGCAGCTGGGCCGCCTCGATGGCGCGCGCCACGACGAGCAAGAGGCGGTCGGCCTTGAACGGCTTCTCGATGAAGTCGTAGGCGCCCATCTTGATCGCCTCGACCGCGGTCTCGATCGTGCCGTGGCCGCTGATCATGACGACCGGCACGGACGGCATTTCGGCGCGCAGCCGGCGCAGGATTTCGATGCCGTCGAGCGCGCTCCCCTGCAGCCAGATGTCGAGAATGACGAGGGTCGGCTGGCGCGCCTGGATCGCCGCAAGCGTCTCGTCGCTGTCGGCAGCCTCGCGCGTCGCGTAATCTTCGTCGCGCAACACCCCGCCGATCAGCATGCGGATGTCGGCTTCGTCGTCAACGATCAAAATGTCATGCGCCATGGCCGACCGAACTCAACTCCGCGGGATTTGCCAGTGAGGCGTGGCGCGTGGCGAACTGCGCATCGCCGGCAAACACGAGCTGTACGCGTGCGCCGCCGCCCTGCGTCCGGTTCGCCAGCACCAGCTCGCCATGGTGATCTTCCATGATCTTTTTGACGATGGCGAGGCCCAAGCCGGTTCCTTTCGCGCGGGTCGTGACATAAGGCTCGGTCAGGCGCTCGCGGCCTTGCTGCGGCAAGCCCTTGCCGTTGTCCTCGACGGTCACCGCGGCGCGCCCCTGCATCTCGACCGTGATCGCGATGCGGCCGGTCGGGTTGGGGCCGGTTTCGGCGATTCGCGCCTCGATCGACTCGACGGCATTCTTGACGATGTTGATGACCGCCTGGCCGACCAGCCGGGCGTCGCAGTTGAGCGGTACCGGACGCGCCGCGATCTGCACCGCAAACTGAATCTTCGGATGCGCGGTGCGCTCGAGGAATACGGCCTGCTCGACGATTGCCGCCAGGTCCTCCGGTTTCAGCACCGGCGACGGCATGCGGGCAAACGCGGAGAACTCATCGACCATCCGCCCGATATCCTCGACGTGCCGCACGATCGTGTCGGTGCAGGCGCGGAACGTTGCGGGATCATTTTTTATTTCCTTGAGATATTTGCGGCGCAGCCGCTCGGCCGACAGCTGGATCGGGGTCAGCGGGTTTTTGATTTCGTGGGCGATCCGGCGGGCGATGTCCGCCCAGGCCGCCTTGCGCTGCGCCGACAGCAGTTCGGTGATGTCGTCGAAGGTGACGACAAAGCCGCCGACCTCCTCTTCCTCGTGCTCGGCCGCGATACGCACCAGGAGGGTGCGCGTGCTGTTGGCGCCGGCGATTTCGACCTGGGCCTGGGCCAGGCGGTCGGGGCGCAGCGCGACCCGCTCAAGCAGACCCGCCATCTCGGGCACGATTTCTGCGAGGCCCTCGCCGATCAGCCGGTCGAGATCGACGCCGAGCAGCGCCGACGCGGTGCGGTTGGGCAGATACACGCGGCCGCTGCGGTCCAGCCCGATGACCCCGGCCGACACCCCGGTCAGCACCGTCTCGGTAAAGCGGCGGCGCTCGTCGAGTTGGCGGTTGGCCTCGATCAATTCGGCCTGCTGGCTCTGGATCTGGTTGGTCATGCGGTTGAAGGCACGGCTCAGCGACGCCAGTTCGTCGTCGCGCTCGCCTTCCGGCACGCGCGCCGAGAGGTCGCCCGCGCGCACCCGTTCGGCGGCGCCGACCAGGCGGCTGATCGGATCGCCGAACTGGGCGGCGAAATGGATGCCGGTCGAGATCGCCGCCGCGAGAAACAGGATCGCAACGAGGATGTAGACCATCGCAAACGTGATCTGGAACCCCGAGCGCTGGCCCTCCAGCTCCTCATACTGCGCGGCGGCGAGATGCGTCTGGTCGCGATGCGCCAGGACGCGCGCCTCGATGAAGCGCCCGACATAAAGAAAGAGCCCGGGAAACTGGTCGAGACGGACCAGCGCACGCACCCGCTCCTCCTTGTCGTCGGTCATCACGACGACCTCGCCCTCGGCCGCGCGCTGCAGTGCGCTGTTCGGGATTTCTTCGAAGCCGAGCGCGAAGATGAGCCCGGTCGAGGCGATCATCTTGCCGTTGCTGTTGACGATCGCCGCCTCGGTCAATCCGCGCATCGCCGCCTGCGCCGTCAGCGCCGGCGCCCACAGCTGCGGGTTCATCTGCAAGGTCGGGGCATAGCGGTCGAGGTCGCCCGCCATGCCCAGCGCGTCGCCGCGGATCGCCTGCTGGTGTTCCTTGACATAGGCGTCGGCGACGGCCACCGACTCGGTGATCGCAGTGCGCACCTTGTCGCTGAACCAGGCCTCGATGCCGAAGCTGAAAAACAGATACGAAAACACCGCGACGACGATCGTCGGCAGAATGGCAATGAGGCCGAACAACCCGACCAGACGCACTTGCAGCCGCGAGCCGGCCAACCCGCGCCGCCGCTCCGCCCACACCTCAAAAAAGCGTTTGGCCACGACGGCGGCAAGCGCCAGCAGCAGCACCAGATCGAGATTGAGCAGCGTCAGAACCGTGTTGGGGCCGCGGCTGAGCGGCAGGGCGCCGGTCAGCGCGAGATAGGTCGCCATCCCCGAACCCGCCGCCGCAACGGCGAGCGCGATCGCGATCTGGCGCCAGACGGACATTCCGCCGGCCCAACCGCGGACCCGTCGCGCAACACTCATTCGCCGATCCTTGGCCCCGCCGCCGAAAGAGGCGCCGGCAACACCGCGCCGGCCGCGGACGAGGGAGCCCGCGCGCCGGCGAGCCGCGCCGCAAGCGTCATTTTAGGCCGCGGACGACCGGGATGTCCAATTCGCGGATTTTCTTGCGCAGCGTGTTGCGGTTGAGGCCGAGCAGATGGGCGGCGCGGATCTGATTGCCGCGGGTGGCGCCGAGCGTCGCGACGATCAGCGGCCGCTCGATTTCGCGCAGCACCCGGTCGTAGAGGCCCGCGGCCGGCAACGTCCCGCGATGCGCCGCGAAATAGCCGGTGATATGGCGTTCGACTGCCGCCGCCAGTCCCTCCCCCACGGCGCCCGGAGCGGCAGCCGGCGTCGCCGGCGCGGCACCGGCAAGTTCGGCCTCGACGACATCGACGCCGATCGTCTCCTGCGAATAGAGGGCGGCGAGACGACGCACGAGATTTTCCAATTCGCGCACATTGCCCGGCCAGCGGTAGCGGCACAGCTGCTCCATTGCAGCCGGGTCGATCATCTTCAGCGGCAGCCCCTCGCGCGCCGCCAGCGATGCGAAATGGCGCACCAGCGGCGGGATGTCGGCGGCGCGCTCGCGCAGCGGCGGCAGGCGCATCGGCGCGACGTTGAGGCGGTAGAACAGGTCCTCGCGGAACAGGCCCTGGCGGATCAGCTGCGGCAGGTCTCGATGGGTCGCGGCGATGATGCGGACATCGACGCGCACCGGCGCGCGGCCGCCGACCGCCATGTATTCGCCCTCCTGCAGCACGCGCAACAGTCGGGTCTGAGCCTCGGGCGGCATGTCGCCGATCTCGTCAAGAAACAGCGTGCCGCCCTTGGCCTGCTCGAAGCGGCCGACGCCGCGCGCGGTGGCGCCGGTAAAGGCGCCCTTTTCGTGGCCGAACAATTCGCTTTCGATGAGCTCGCGCGGGATCGCCGCCATGTTGATCGCGACAAAGGGCCGGTTGCGCCGCTTGCCGAAATCATGCAACGCGCGGGCGACGAGTTCCTTGCCGGTGCCGCTCTCGCCGGTGATCATGACCGTCAGATCGGTGCCCATCAGCCGGGCGATCGCGCGGTAGATTTCCTGCATCGCCGGGGAGCGGCCGATCAGCGGCAACTGCTCCTCGACCTCGTCTGCCGCCGCCGGGGCGGCGAGCGGCGCGCTCAGCGCCCGCTCGACGACGCTGACCAGTTCGCGCAGGTCGAACGGCTTCGGCAGATATTCAAAGGCACCCCGCTCGGTCGCCTTGACCGCGGTCAACAACGTGCTCTGCGCGCTCATGACGATGACCCGCAACTCCGGCCGCACCCGCTTGATGCGCGGGATCAGGTCGAGGCCGTTCTCGTCCGGCATGATCACGTCGGTGATGACGAGGTCGCCCTCGCCGTCCTCCACCCAGCGCCACAGCGTTGCCGCATTGCCGGTCATCCGCACGTCATGCCCGAGCCGTGCGAGCGCCTGGTTCAACACCATGCGGATCGCCCGGTCGTCGTCAGCTACGAGGATTGTCGCGCCCATCAATCGCCACCGTCGTCTCGCCCCCGCGCCTATTGCTGCGTGGAGTTCGCGATCGCGGCCGGCGCGCCGCCCTCCGGCGTAAAGATTGGCAGGAACACCCGGAACACGGTGCGCCGGGGCTGGCTGTCAAACTCGATCACGCCGCCATGATCGCCGATCGCCTTGGCGACGAGTGCAAGCCCCAGGCCAGTTCCGTGCCGCTTCGTTGTGACGAACGGATCGAACAGGTGCGGCTTCAGGTCGTCCGGGATGCCGCCGCCGTTGTCGGCGACCGCGACCATCAGCGGCAGGTGGCGCCGCTGGTCGCTGCCCGGGGAGGCAAGGCGCAGTCCGTGACGGTAGGCGGTCGTCAGCACGATCTGCCCGCCCGGGTCCGGCGCCGCTTCGGCGGCGTTCTTTACGAGATTGAGGAACGCCTGCAGCAGCAGGTCGCGATCGCCGTAAACCGGCGGCAGCGAGGGGTCGTATTCGTCGCCGAACACGACGTGGCGGGCAAAGCCCGATTGGGCGATTTTGCGGACACGATCGAGCACTTCGTGGATGTTGACCGCCTCGCGGCTGATCGCGGCGTGCTCGGAAAACATCTCCATCCGGTCGACCAGCGCGACGATGCGGTCGGTCTCGTCGCAGATCAGCTGGGTCAGTTCGCGGCCGGCCGGGTCGGCGTCCTGCTCCAGGAGCTGGGCCGCGCCGCGGATGCCCGACAGCGGATTTTTGACTTCATGCGCCAGCATCGCCGCCATCGCCGTCACCGAGCGAGCGGCGTTGAGGTGGGTCAGCTGACGGTCCATCTTGTCGGCCATCGAGCGCCGGTGCAGCGTCAGCACGACGAGGCCGGAACCGTCGCCGGCCGGCGCCCCTTCGATCGTCACCGAGCGCGCGGCAAAACGCGGGCCCTGCAGCGGCGTATCGTATTCGGCGATCGAGCCGCCGCTCTGCCACACCGCTTCAATCAGCGCAAAAACCGGGCTGTGCGGCAGCACGAAATCGGCGAGCGGATGGCCGACGAGCGCGGCGGCGCTGACGCCGAAAAACTGCTCGCCGGCCGGGTTGACAAAGCGCACCGCGCCGGCGCGGTCGAGCGCCAGCACCGGATTGGGCAAGGCCGCCAACAGCGCGCCGGCGTCGGGCGCCGCCGCCGGGGCGAGCCGTTGCCTGCGGCGCAAAACGGTCGAGATCATGCCGCGGCCCGTTCCAGCAGCGGCTCGTAGAAGGCGCGCAGCAACGCCAGCACGGCCGGCACGTCGTCGGTCTGGTTGACCGCCGCGCGGAACTCGGCCGAACCCGGCAAGCCCTTGGAATACCAGCCGAGGTGCTTCCGCGCGATGCGCACGCCGACGGCCGTGCCGTAATGCGAGAGCATCGCGCCGTAGTGGCGGCGGATCAGGTCGTATTGCACGGCGAGCGGCGGATCGGGCCGGCGACGGCGATGGCGCAGCCACTCCGTCACCTGCGCGACAAACCACGGCCGGCCATAGCAGCCGCGCCCGATCATCAGCCCGTCGGCGCCGCTGTCGGCGAGTGCGCGGTCGGCTTCCTCGAGGGTCGTGATGTCGCCGTTGGCGATGACCGGGATCGACACGGCCGCCTTGACCTCGCGGATGAAGCGCCAATCCGCCATCCCGGCATAAAACTGGCAGCGCGTGCGGCCATGCACGGTGACCATGCGAATGCCGCAGGCTTCCGCGATCTGCGCCAGGCGCGGCGCGTTGCGGCTGCGGTCGTCCCAGCCGGTGCGCATCTTCAGGGTGACCGGCAGGTCGACCGCCGCGACCGTCGCCTCCAGAATGCGCGCGGCATGCGCCTCGTCGCGCATCAAGGCCGAGCCGGCATGGCCATTGACGATCTTCTTGACGGGACAGCCGAAATTGATGTCGATCAGCCGCGCCCCGCGATCGGCCTGCAATTTCGCCGCCTCGGCCATGATGTGCGGCTCGCAGCCGGCGAGCTGCACCGCCATCGGCTGCTCCTCGGGGCAGCTCAGCGCCATCGTCACCGACTGCCGCGTCTCGCGGATCGCCGCTAGGCTGGCGATCATCTCCGACACGACCAGCGCGGCCCCCTCCTCTTTGACGAGCCGGCGAAACGGCAGATCGCTCACCCCCGACATCGGTGCCAGGATGACCGGCTCGTCGATCGTCACAGAACCGAGACTGATGCTCACGATTTGCCCAAATCGCTGCGATGCCGAAAATTTAGGCAGTTATAGTATCGAAGAAATTGTTGCACCGCAACATCCACAGCACGCCATCGCCGTGTGCCGATCGCGTTGCCGCTGGCCTGCCGGCGTTGCGACCGTTAGCTTACCGCGATGAGCGGGATTTACGCGCTGATCGTCGCGGGCGGCCGCGGCGCGCGGTTTGGCGGCGCGGTGCCGAAGCAGTACCTGCCCCTGGGCGGCGCAACGGTGCTGCGCCACGCCGCTGCCGCGTTCGCCGAGCATCCGCGCATCGCCGGCGTCGCGGTGGTGATCCGCGACGAGGACCGCGCCTTGTTCGACCGGGCGATGGAAGGCCTCGCCCTGTTGCCGCCGATCGCCGGCGGCGCCGAGCGGCAGGATTCGGCGCGGCTCGGCCTCGAAGCCCTGGTCCGCCACGCGCCGGCGCGGGTGCTGATCCACGACGGCGCCCGCCCGTTTCCCGATGCCGCGCTGATCGACCGCGTCATCGCCGCGGTGGAGCATGCGCCGGCGGCGATCCCGGCGCTGCCGCTTGGCGACACGCTGAAGCGGGTCGCGGATGACGGCCATATCGTCGAGACCGTCGATCGCGCCCGGCTCTACCGCGCGCAGACACCACAAGGCTTTGATTTTCCGATGATCCTGGCGGCGCACCGGGCCGCCGCCGGCAAGGCGCTGACCGACGACGCCGCCGTGGCCGAAGCCGCCGGCGTCGCGCCGCTGGTCGTTCCCGGCGCCGAGGACAATCTGAAAGTGACGACCGCACACGATTTTGCCGCCGCCGAGCGGCTGCTCGCAGCGCGGCTCGCCGATATCCGGGTCGGCCAGGGGTTTGACGTGCACGGTTTCGGCCCCGGCGACCACATCATGATCTGCGGCGTCGCGGTGCCGCACGAGCGGGCGCTGATCGGCCATTCCGACGCCGATGTCGGGCTGCACGCGCTGACCGACGCGGTTTTGGGCGCGATCGGCGCCGGCGACATCGGCCGGCATTTCCCGCCGAGCGACCCGCGCTGGCGCGGCGCCTCCTCCGACATATTCCTGCGCCACGCCGCTCGGCTGGTGCGGGACAAGCGCGGCATGATCGCCGCGGTCGATGTGACGATTGTCTGCGAGCGGCCGACGATCGGGCCGCACCGCGCGGCGATGGTGGAGCGCGTTGCCGCGATCCTCGGGCTGGCGCCCGAGCGGGTCAGCGTCAAGGCGACGACGACCGACAAGCTCGGCTTCACCGGCCGCGGCGAGGGCATCGCCGCGCAAGCCGTTGCGACGGTGCGGTTGCCGCTGTGACCGCTACCCGGCTCCGCCCCTCACCCCAGCCCTCTCCCCGTAGAACGGGGAGAGGGAGAGCGGCGGATTCCGCACATATCGGCGTTCGCGACAGTCGCGTGTGGCTGCCCGTTAATTCCCTCTCCCCGCATTGCGGGGAGAGGGACAGGGTGAGGGGCATTTCGCCAATGCAGGTGCCAGGGCGGACAGAGGGCCGCCATGTTTGACCGCGCCACGCTGGCGCTCGCCGAAGCCGTGCTGGCCGCCTGCCGCGCCAAGGGCTGGCATGTCGCAACCGCCGAATCGTGCACCGGCGGCCTCGTCGCCGCGGCGCTGACCGCGATCGCCGGCGCCTCAGATGTCGTCGAGCGCGGCTTTGTGGCCTATTCGAACGAGGCGAAGAGCGACCTCCTCGGCGTGCCGGCGGAGACGATCGCGGCGCACGGCGCGATCAGTGCCGAGACCTGCGCCGCGATGGCGACGGGCGCGGTGGCGCGCGCCGGCGTCGATCTCGCGGTGGCGGTCGCCGGCGTCGCCGGCCCCGGTGGCGGCACGCCGCAAAAGCCGGTCGGCCTCGTTTATCTCGGCATCGCGACGAAGGACGGCGCGGCGCCTGTCGAGCGCCGCCTCTTTCCCGGCGACCGCGGCCAAATCCGCGAGGCGGCATTGATTCTCGCACTCGAATTGCTGCGCGGCGCGGCGTCGGCCTAGCGCTGTCACGGTCAGGCTGGGGCGTTTCCTGCGTGGTCGGGGACCGGGCGGCCGTAAAGCCGTTCGGCGCGGCGCTCGAAAGCGGCGACCATGCGCCGCACCGCTTCGCCGAACAGCACCTCGATGACTTTCTGCAAAACCCGCGACTTAAATTCGAAATCGACGAAAAAATCGATGCGGCAGCCGCCCGGCGCCTTCTCGAACGTCCAGTAATTGTTGAGGTAGCGGAACGGTCCCTCGCTGTAGGCGACATCGATGCGGTGCGGCGGGGCGAGCTTGACGCGCGAGGTGAAACGCTCGCGGAACACGCGGAAGCCGATGATCAGGTCGGCGACGATCAGGTCGGGCTGGCGCTCGCGGATGCGGGCGCCGACGCACCACGGCAGGAATTCGGGATAGCGCTCGATATCGGCGACGAGCGCGAAGAGTTGCTCGGGCGTGTACGGCAGGAGCCGCTGCTCGGCATGGGTCGGCATCGCGCGGTGGATTAACTGAGCGCGGCGGCGCGCGCCGCCTTGAGCCGCGCGAAATCCTCGCCGGCGTGGTAGGAGGAACGGGTCAAGGGCGACGCCGCGACCATCTGAAACCCCTTGCCCAGCGCCTGCCGGCGATATGATTCGAATTCCTCGGGGGTGACAAAGCGGTCGACCCGATGGTGCTTCGGCGTCGGCTGCAGGTATTGCCCGATCGTCAGAAAATCGACCTGCGCCGCGCGCAGATCGTCCATGACCTGGCGCACTTCGCCCGGCTCCTCGCCGAGGCCGGCCATCAGCCCCGATTTGGTGAACAGGGTCGGGTCAAGGCGCTTCGCCTGATCCAAGAGGCGCAATGAATGAAAATAGCGCGCCCCCGGCCGCACCTCGGCGTAAAGCCGCGGCACGGTTTCAAGATTGTGATTGAGGACGTCGGGGCGCGCCCGGACGACGGTTTCGATCGCGCCCTCCTTGTGCAGAAAATCGGGGACCAGCACCTCGATCGTCGTGTCGGGCGCCGCCTTGCGGATGGCCGCGATCGTCCTGGCAAAATGCCCGGCGCCGCCGTCGGCGAGGTCGTCGCGATCGACCGAGGTCACGACGATATGCGCGAGGCCAAGCCCGGCGACCGCGTCGCCGACCCGCGCCGGCTCATGCGGGTCGAGTTGGTCGGGACGCCCGGTCGCGACATTGCAGAACGCGCAGGCGCGGGTGCACACCGCGCCCAAGATCATGACCGTCGCGTGCCGCTCCTTCCAGCACTCGCCGATATTCGGGCAGGCCGCCTCCTCGCACACCGTGTGCAGGTCGAGCTCGCGCATCAGCCGGCGCGTCGCGTGGTATTCCGGCGACATCGGCGCCTTGACGCGCAGCCATGGCGGCTTCCGGGGGCTCGGATTGTCCGGCCGCGCCGCCTTTTCGGGATGGCGCAGCGGCGCGGCGGCGATCGGGAGGGTCATCGGCTAAATGTGGATGGCCCGGCCATAGGCATCAAGCACGGCCTCGTGCATCGTCTCCGAGATCGTCGGGTGCGGGAAGATCGTGCGGATCAGCTCCGCCTCGGTCGTCTCCAGGGTCTTGGCGATCGTGTAGCCCTGGATCAGTTCGGTGACCTCGGCACCGATCATGTGGGCCCCGAGCAATTCGCCGGTCTGGGCGTCGAACACGGTCTTGACGAGGCCCTCCGGCTCGCCCAGCGCGATCGCCTTGCCGTTGCCGATAAACGGGAAATGCCCGACCTTGACCTCGTGACCCTGCTCGCGCGCCGCCTGTTCGGAGAGGCCGACGCTGGCGATTTGCGGCCGGCAATAGGTGCAGGCGGGGATGTTCGTCACATCGAGCGGGTGCACGTCGTTCGATCCGGCAATCTTCTCCACACAGATGACGCCCTCGTGCATCGCCTTGTGCGCCAGCCACGGCGGCCCCGTGACATCGCCGATCGCGTAGATTCCCGGCTCGCCGGTGCGTAGAAACTCATCGACGACGATATGCGTGCGCTCAACCCGGACGCCGGTTCCGTCGAGGCCGAGATCCTCGACATTGCCGACGATACCGACCGCCAGGATCACGCGCTCGACGGTCAGTTCGGTCGATTTGCCGCCGCCCTCGATCGTTGCCGCGACATTGTCGCGGCCGCGCTTCAGCCCGCTAACGTTTGCGCCGGTGTGGATCGCAACGCCCTGCCGCTCAAAGCTCTTCCGCGCGAAATCGGAGATTTCCGCGTCCTCGACCGGCAGGATACGGTCGAGCACCTCGACAACCGTCACTTCCGCGCCCATGTCGCGGTAGAAGCTGGCGAATTCGATGCCGATCGCGCCCGAGCCGACGACCAGCAGCGATTTTGGGATCGCCGCCGGCAGCATCGCCTCCTTGTAGGTCCACACCAGCTTGCCATCCGGTTCGAGACCGGGCAGCGATCGCGCCCGGGCGCCGGTCGCCAGGATGATGTGCGGTGCCGCCAGCTCGGCGACTGCGGTGCCGTCCTTGGCGACCGCGAGCCGGCCTTTAGAGGCCAAGCGCGCCGCGCCGTCGAACACCGTGACCTTGTTCTTGCGCAACAGATACGCGACCCCGTCCGACAGCCGCTTCGCAACGGCGCGTGAACGGGCGACGACTTTTTTCGCATCATAGGAAATGTCGCGCGCCGAAAAACCGAATTGGTCGAGATGCTGCAAGAGATGGTTGATTTCCGAGGCGCGCAGCAGGGCCTTGGTCGGGATGCAGCCCCAGTTGAGGCAGATGCCGCCCAACTCGTCGCGCTCGAC
>DATJUL010000430.1:0-4266 GCA_035502295.1 Allostellaceae bacterium
TTGCGCGACGCCGGCCTCAAGGCGTCGGAGATCAACGAGGTGATCCTGGTCGGCGGCATGACCCGCATGCCCAAGGTCATCGACACCGTGAAGCAGTTCTTCGGCCGCGACCCGAACCGCAGCGTCAACCCCGACGAGGTCGTCGCGATCGGCGCAGCGATCCAGGCCGGCGTGCTGCAGGGCGAGGTCAAGGACGTCCTGCTCTTGGACGTGACGCCGCTGTCTCTCGGCATCGAAACGCTGGGCGGCGTCTTCACCCGGCTGATCGACCGCAACACGACGATCCCGACCAAGAAATCGCAGACCTTCTCGACCGCCGAGGACAACCAGACCGCGGTGACGATCCGCGTGTTCCAGGGCGAGCGCGAGATGGCCGCCGACAACAAGCTGTTGGGCCAGTTCGATCTGGTCGGCATCCCATCCGCACCGCGCGGCCTGCCGCAGGTCGAGGTCACGTTCGATATCGACGCCAACGGCATCGTGCAGGTCTCGGCCAAGGACAAGGCGACCGGCAAGGAGCAGCAGATTCGCATCCAGGCCTCGGGCGGGCTGTCGGAAGCCGACATCGACAAGATGGTCAAGGACGCCGAGGCGCACGCCGCCGAAGACAAGAAGCGCCGCGAGCTGGTCGAAGCGAAGAACATGGCCGACGGCCTCATCCACACCACCGAGCGCAGCCTCAACGAGGCCGGCGACAAGGTGCCGGCGGGCGACCGCGAGGCGGTGCAGCAGGCGGTTCAGGCGCTGAAAGACACGCTTGCGAGCGAGGATTCCGCGCAGATCAAGGCCAAGACCGAGGCCCTGGCGCAGGTGTCGATGAAGCTCGGCGAGGCGATGTACAAGGCGCAGCAGGGCGCCGGCGGCGAGGCGCCCGGCGGGCCGCAGGGCGGCCCTGGTCCGGGCGGCGGCGCGGGCAGCGACAACGTCGTTGACGCCGATTTCGAGGAAGTCGACGATCAGAAGAAGCGCGGCTCCGCGTAAGGCGCCGCGATAGGAGGTCATTGCCGCGCTCCGGCTCCGGTCGGGGCGCGGCTCCCCTCAACTGAGTTGGCTCCGGGCGTCCGTCGACCATGGCGAAGCAGGACTTTTACGAAACCCTCGGCGTGGCGCGAACGGCCGATGCCGACGAGCTGAAGCGGGCCTACCGCAAGCTCGCGATGCAATATCACCCAGACCGCAATCCGGGCGACCAATCGGCCGAGCAGAAATTCAAGGACATCAGCGAAGCTTACGACATTCTGAAGGACGACCAGAAACGCGCCGCCTATGACCGCTTCGGGCATGCCGCCTTCGAGCAGGGCAGCCGCGGCCCCGGCGATTTCGGCGGCTTCTCCGGCGGCTTTGCCGACATTTTCGAGGAGATGTTCGGCGCGATGGGCGGCGGCCGCCGCGCCCACGCCGCCGCGGCGCGCGGCAGCGACCTGCGCTACAACATCGAGGTCTCGCTGGAGGACGCCTACCGCGGCAAGCAGACGACCATCCGCGTCGCGACCCTCGTCCATTGCGATACCTGCGGCGGCAGCGGCGCCGAGCCGGGATCGCGCCCCGTCACCTGCCGCACCTGTCAGGGGCACGGACGGGTGCGCGCGCAGCAGGGGTTTTTCACGATCGAGCGCACCTGCCCGACCTGCCAGGGCGCCGGGCAGACGATCGAGAAAGCGTGCAAATCCTGCGGCGGCCAGGGCCGCGTGCGGCGCGAGAAGACGCTGTCGGTGAACATTCCGCCGGGCGTCGAGGACGGCACCCGCATCCGCCTTGCCGGCGAAGGCGAGGCCGGCCCGCGCGCCGCCGCGCCGGGCGACCTCTACATCTTTGTCGGCATCGCGGCGCACCCGATCTTCCAGCGCGACGGCGCCAACATCTTCTGCCGCGTGCCGATCCCGTTCACGACCGCGGCGCTTGGCGGCGCGATCGAGGTGCCGACCGTCGAGGGCACCCGCACCCGCGTCACCGTGCCAGGCGGCACCCAATCGGGGCATCAGTTCCGCCTGCGCGGCAAGGGGATGACCGTGCTGCGCTCGCCGGCCCGCGGCGACATGTATATCCAGGCGGTCATCGAGACGCCGGTCAACCTCAACAAGCGCCAGCAGGAACTGCTGCGCGAGTTTGAAAAGGCCGGCGACAGCGGCAAAACCCATCCCGAAAGCGAAGGCTTCTTCGCCAAGGTCAAGGAATTTTTCGAAGACCTGCGGGAATAGGCGCGGCCGCCTCAGCACTTGACCGACTGGCAGATGACGACACTGCTGACGACCGGACCGGTCAGCTCCTGCAATGTCTGGAAAACGTTGTAAATCGGCTGGGTCGCGGCGTCGGCGACAAAGATCACATCGCCGTCGTGCACCCGAAAGCGGCGGGCGAGCAGAAACGAATTTGCCTTTTTCAGATCGAGCCGATAGGCGACCGGCGACACGCCGCCCTGCGCGTCGCTGGCGATCGGCTCTCCCAACGCGTGCACGAGGGCGTCCGGTTCGTAGCGCATGACGAACACGGCGCGCGCATCGGCGCGGTCGTCGAGCAGCCCGCCGGCCTCGCCCAGCGCCTCTGCCAACGAGACCCGATCGCGCGACAATGTGATCGCCGTGTTCCTCCCGGTTGCGCCGAACACGCTGAACGTGTGCGGCCGGCGCTCGACGGTCACCACGTCGCCGGGCTTGGCAAAGATATCCTGCGCCGGATCGGCGATGAGTGCGGCCAGCGGTACGCCGGCGGTGACGCCGCCGCGCGCCAGCTCCACCTCGATGTCGCGAACCGGCCCTTGAGCGCCCCCGACGGCGGCGATGACCTGCAACAGACGAGCGCCGCCCGGCGGCAGCGGCACCAGCGCGCCGTGCACCGCGTCGCCGGTCACCGCCACCGAATTGGCGGCGGTGTGCGTGACGATGACGATTGCCTGCGGGTCGATCGCCATCGGGCCGAGGCGCTGCTCGATCAGGCGCGCGACCTCCGGCGGCGTGCGGCCGGCGGCCTCGATACGCCCGGCATACGGAATGCTGATGCCGCCATCCGCGCCGACCTGCTGATCGGGGATCACGGTGCCGGGCCGGCCGCTGCGGATGGCGATCGCGAGGAGCTGCTGGACCCGGGGCGTCGCAAAGCTGCCGGCGCCGGCCATCGCCTGGCCGAGGGCGCCGGTTGCCGCGGTTTCGGGAAGCCCCGACGCGGCCGTCTCAAGACCGCCGGCGGTCAATCCGCCTGCCGCGATGCCGGCGGTCGCGCCGCCGCCCCCGACCCCTTCCGCCAGCGCGAGCGGATTTTCGGTTGCCTCCGCAGCGGCGCCAGCTCCCGAAAAGCCGTAGAGCGGCGCCAGTTGGCTCGGCGACGGCATGAGGCCGGACGGCAGTGGCGCCAACGTGCCGGGGTTCGGCACCTGGCCGGTGCCGAGCTCGGCCGCGGCGCCGGCCGGCAACGATAATTGCGCCAGCGAGTTGCCGAACAACCCGTTTGCCGTCGCTTCCCAGATCACGACCGACACCCTGTCGCCGATCGCGAGCGTCAGGTGGGGCGGCGGCAGATATGTCCGGAAGCGCCTCGCGAACGGCGGCGGCTGGTGCGCCAGCAGGGTGGCGATCACCGCCGGGGTCAGATCGACGACATCAAACGAGATGCGCCCGCCCGATCGCGCCTGCGCGATGACATCGCCGCCGAGCGGCCCGCCGGAGCACGCGGCCAGCGTCAGCGCCAGCAACGCGGCGCAAACGATCCTGCGGTACAGCGGCAAACCGATGGTCCCCCGATGCGCGTGCCGGCAAGGCTACCACCCGCGCGGCCCCGAATCCAAACCGCCGGGCGATCGGGCTTCGGGTCGGGGTGGCACCGCGATACAATGAAGCGGCAGTCGGGCGGCGCTGGGCATCGCTTGCGGCGGCGTGGTAAATTGGCCCATGCGCCGCCGTTTCGAAATCCGCCCGCACGAAATGATGCTCGTGATGTGCTGTCTCGCGCTGGCGGTGCTCGTCTATTCCGAGGGCTGGATCTGGCCGCTCAAGGCTGCGGCGGTCATAATCCCGGTGTCGCTGCTGATCAGCTGACGGCGGCGCCGATCATTCGATCGCATCGAGGGCGTAGCCGACCGAGCGGACGGTACGGACGAGATCATTGTCGTCGGTGGCGTTCAACGCCTTTCGTAGGCGGCGGATATGCACATCGACGGTGCGGATCTCCAGTTCGGCGTCGTGGCCCCAGACCCGGTCGAGCAGCTGCTCGCGCGAAAACACGCGACCGGGGTTCTGCAGGAAATGCCGGAGCAGGCGAAACTCGGTCGGGCCG
>DATJUL010000431.1:0-4262 GCA_035502295.1 Allostellaceae bacterium
CGGCCCTGACCGTCGATGTGCTTTGTCGCGGAATAGACGACGACATCGGCGCCGAGCGCCAGCGGCTTCTGCAACAGCGGCGTCGCAAACACATTGTCGACGACGAGGACGGCGCCGGCGCGGTGCGCCAGCCGCGCCACCGCTGCGATATCGACAATTTCCATCGCCGGATTGGACGGGCTCTCGCAGAAGGCAACCGCCGCCCCCGGCGCCAGCGCCGCTTCCCAGGCCGACAGATCGCGCCCGTCGACCAGCACCGTCTCGATGCCGTAGCGCGGCAAGAGGTCGGCGACGATGTAATGGCACGAGCCGAACAGCGCGCGGCTGGCGACGAGCCGTTGACCGGCGCGCAATTGGCACAACAGCGCGGCAAACACCGCCGCCATGCCGCTCGCCGTCGCGCGACACGCCTCGGCGCCCTCGACCAGCCGCAGCCGCTCTTCGAACATCGTCACGGTCGGGTTGCGGTAGCGCGAATAAACATAGCGCGCGCCGTCCGCCTTGAACGCGGCCTCGGCCTCGGCGGCGCTGCGGTACACAAAGCCCGAGGTGAGATAGAGCGCTTCCGAGGTTTCGTCATAGGCGCTGCGCTCGCTGCCGCCGCGCACCAGGAGCGTCGCGGTCGCGAGCGCGGCGGCGAGTTCGGGCGGCAGGATCGGATCGGGCATCGCGGGCGTCTCCTCGGGCAGGGCCGCGCGCCAGGGCCAAGAAAAAACCCCAGTCCGGCGCGGGCCAGGGTTCTGATCGGCTCCCCGACCTTTTAGCGCGTTATTTTACGTGGCGCGCAAGCCGGCCGGCTCAAATCACCACGGACAGCCCGTGATTAGCGCGGCGAGACCGCGATTGTCAAGCGCCCGATCGGGCGTCGGTCAGCTGCCGACGAGGCCAAGTTGCGGGCTCGACGGCTCGGCGAAATTCTGCTTCGGGATGCGGCCGGCCAGCCGCGCCAGGCGCCCGGCTTCGACCGCGCCGCGCATCGCCGCCGCCATGCGGCGCGGATCGTGGGCCCGCGCGATGGCGCTGTCGATCATCACCGCGTCGCAGCCGAGCTCCATCGCCAGCGCCGCGTCCGACGCGGTGCCGATGCCGGCGTCGAGCACGACCGGCACCGGGCTCTTCGCGCAGATCAATTCGATCGCCGAAGGGTTGGCGATGCCCATGCCGGAACCGATCAAGGAGCCGAGCGGCATGACCGCGGCGCAGCCGACATCGGCGAGCTTCCTGCAGGCGACCGGGTCTTCGTTGCAATACGGCAGCACGACAAATCCCTTGCGCACCAGCTCGTCGGCCGCGTGCACGAGCTGCTCGACATCGGGGTAGAGCAGGTCGCGGTCGCCGATCAGTTCGAGCTTGACCCAATTGGTCCCCAGCGCCTCGCGCGCCAGTTCGGCGGTCATGATCGCATCGCGCGCGGTGACGCAACCGGACGTATTGGGTAACAGGCGATAGCGGCCGCCGAGCACATCGACGAGGCTCTCGGCATAGGCGTCGAGGCTGATCCGGCGGATCGACATCGTCACGAGTTCGGTGCCGCTCGCTGCCAGCGCGTCGAGCATGACCTGCTGGTTCGGGTAGCGGGCGGTGCCGGCGATCAGGCGGGATGAGAATGTCGTGCCGGCGATGATCAGCTTGTCGGTCATGGGCGTGGTGGTCCTGTTCGGGTCCTGGCGTCAGCCGCCCTGCAGCGGCCGCACGATCTCGATCCGATCGCCGGGCGACAGGCTCTGCGAGGGCCATTCGGCGCGGCGCACGACAGCGCCGTTGAGCGCGACGGCGAGAAACCGCGCCTTGGCGTCGATGCCGCGCGCGGCGAGCAGTTCGGCGACGGTCGCGGCGGCGATCTCCGCCTCTTCGCCGTTGATGCGCAGCCGGGTCATTGCGCCGCCTCGGCCGCCGGTGTGGCATCGGCGAAGCGCTCGGGCGAGAACGGCCGTGCCAATTCCGGCAGCCTGCCGCCCAAAATATAGGTGCTGAGGACGGCGGCGGTGACCGGCGTCAACAGGATGCCGTTGCGGTGATGGCCCGTCGCGATGACAAGGCGGTCGAGGCCGGAAGGGCCGAGCAGCGGCGCGTCGTCGCGCGACCCGGGCCGGAACCCGACCCAGGTCTCGGCGATCGGCAGTTCCTCGATCGCCGGCAACCCGCGCCACGCGCCGTCGAGCAGCGCCAACAGCCCGCCCGCGGTCAGCTGCGCATCGAAGCCGCGCTCCTCGACCGTCGCGCCGATGATGAGCCGTCCGTCCAAGCGCGGCGCGAGATAGGCGCGCGGCAGCCACACGACATGCCGCAACAGCGGCGCCGCGTTGTTCATCTGCAGCGCCAGCATCTGCCCTTTTATCGGGCGCACCGGCGGCAAACAGGCCGGCGGTATCCCGTCCAGCTCGCGCGACCAGGCGCCGGCCGCCAGCACGACGATATCGGCATCGTCGCGGCCGCGCTCGCTCCTGATGCCGGCGGCGCGGCCGCCCGCCACGACGATCTCGCGCACCGCGCAGTGCTCGACGAGTTCGGCGCCGGCCCGCCTGGCCGCAACCGCCAGGGCGCGGCCGAGCAGGCGGTTTTCGACCTGGTGGTCGCGCGGGCTCCACACCGCCGCGGCGATGCCGGGCTTCAGATGCGGCTCGCGCTGGCGCGCCTCGGCCGCGCCGAGCCATTCGAGATCGAGGCCGAGGCCCTTCTGGAATTCGTAGGAATGGCGCAATTGCGCGGCATCGTCGCGATTGAGCGCGACGACCAGCGTGCCCTCGTCGCGGTATCCGATGGAGATGCCGGACGCGGCCTCCAATTCACGGGCGAAATCCGGCCATAGAAGCTGGCTCTCCAGCGTCAGCGACAGCAGCGTCTCTTCGCCCGGTTCGGTTTCGACCGCTGCCGCCAGCATGCCCGCCGCCGCCCAGCTGGCGCCGTGCCCGGCTTCGCCCCGGTCGTACACCGTGACGATGCAGCCGGCCTGCGCCAAGCGCCACGCGATGCCGAGGCCGATGACCCCGGCGCCGATGACGATCGTCTTCGGGCGATGCGGCGGCGCGACAAGATTTGCGCTGATGACGGACTCCCTCCACCGGGGCTTGCCCGGCCAGGTTCAGTGGGTTTGATCTCAGCCGCCGGCTTCGCCCGCGGCACCCCAGCCTCGCCTTCAATGTCGAGCGGAGGCCGCGGCGATGCAAGGGTTTTTTGCACGCGTCCGCGGTGGCGCCGTGCCGGCACAACTCGGCGCGACAGGCTCGGCAAAAAAGGCGGCACGCCATTAACGGTTTCCTCAGGGTTTGGTGGCCTAATTCTTGCTACGTGCTGTCGCGTTGGGTGCGATGGGCACGTTGCCCACATGGGCATCCTCCCCTCAGCCTTGAGGCCGCCCTTTCGGCGGCCTCTTTTTTGGCCGATCGCCCGCACCCCAGGCAAATTGACAGCCGCCCCGCGCCGGCACTATGACCGCGGCAACGCTCGCGGCGAGGCAGGAGCCGGACATGGCGAACAAGGTCTATCCCGATGCCGCGGCGGCACTCGCCGGTCTCCTGCACGACGGGATGACGATCATGGCCGGCGGATTCGGCCTGTGCGGCATTCCGGAAAAGCTGATCCTGGCGGTGCGCGATGCCGGCATCAAAGGGCTGACGGTCGTGTCCAACAACGCCGGCATCGACGGCGCGGGGCTCGGCCTCTTGTTGGAAACCCGGCAGATCAGGAAGATGATTTCGTCCTATGTCGGCGAAAACCGATTGTTCGCCGACCTCTATCTGAAGGGTGAACTGGAGCTTGAATTCAACCCGCAGGGGACGCTCGCCGAGCGCATCCGCGCCGGCGGCGCCGGCATCCCGGCGTTCTTTACAAAAACCGGGGTCGGCACGCTGGTTGCCGAAGGCAAGGAACTGCGCGCGTTCGAGGGCGAGACCTATGTCATGGAACACGGCCTCGTCGCCGACGTCGCGCTCATCCACGCCTGGAAAGGCGACACCGAAGGCAACCTCGTCTACCGCAAGACCGCGCGCAACTTCAACCCGGTCATGGCGACGGCGGGCACCGTGACGGTGGCCGAGGTCGAGCATCTGGTCGAACCCGGCGCGATCGACCCCGACCACATCCACACGCCGGGCATCTTCGTACAGCGCATCGTGCATTACCCCGCTTACGAAAAGCGCATCGAGCAGCGCACCGTCAGAAAGCGCGCCTGATGTTGCCGAGGAACGCCCTAGCGCCAAGGACGCAAAGGCTTTAACGCAAAGGACGCGAAGGTGACCGAAGAAGAGATTGGGCACGCAATC
>DATJUL010000432.1:0-3438 GCA_035502295.1 Allostellaceae bacterium
CCCGACGAGGCCGTGCTTGGCGCTGACATAGGCCGCCTTCTCGCCGCTCGCGACGAGGCCGTGCGCCGAGGCGATATTGATGACGCGGCCCCACCCCCGCGCGGTCATCAGCGGCAAGGCCGCCTTTGTCGCGTGAAACGCCGCCGACAGGTTGATCGCGATGACCGCATCCCAGCGCTCTTCGGGAAATTCGACGATCGGCGCGACATGCTGGATGCCGGCATTGTTGACCAGGATATCGACGCCGCCCATCCGCTCGGCCGCCGCCTTGACGAGGGCGCGGATGTCGGCCGGCTTTGCCATGTCGGCAGCGACGTAATGGACGCCGACGCCGTGCCGCTCGGCGAGCCCGGCGCGCAGCCGCTCGATCGCCGCCGCCTCGCCAAAGCCGTTCAGCACGACGGCGCAGCCCTCCGCGGCGAGCGCCTCGGCAATCCCCTGCCCGATGCCGCTCGTCGATCCCGTCACGATCGCCCGCTTGCCCCGCAGCATGCGTCCCTCCAATCTGTAGGGCGGAAAAGCGCAGCGCCCTCCGCCGTGTTTGCCGCCAACTGGGTCCGCGGCGCCAGATTGTAGGACTGTTTGACCAAACCCGTCATGCTGAGGCAGCGCGGCGTCTCGAAACGCGCTTCAGTCTCCGATGCCGACGACAAAGGCGAGCAGCCGGCCCAGCGCCAACAGTGCCGCATCGTCGGCCCGGCCGATCGGCGCGCCGCAGCGGTCGCGGCGCACGGCCATGATCTTGTCCACCATGACCTGCGACGGCTCCCTGAGGCCGGTCCCTTCGCCGGCCGGCAACGACAGCCGGTACAGCGGCGCGGCCCGCATCACGGTCGTCACGAGACAGACGAGCACGCTGTCCGTCTCCGCCAGAAAATCCGATTGGATCACCAGCGCCGGCCGAGGCTTGCCGTAATCGCCGCTCAGCGCAACCGTGACGAGATCGCCGCGCTTCACGTCGGCGCGTCACCCCGATCCGCCGCCGCCTCGATGAAATCGAGCGCCTCCTGTTCCTCGGGCGCATCCCGCAGGAGCAACGCCTGGCGATGCGCCTCCTCGGAGAAGCCCGGCGCCCGCGGGTCGGGGACCCACACCCGCAACAGCTTCATGCCACGCGCGCGTCGGGTCGCCCGATAGCGCTGGAACTTGTCGAGGCCGTCATCGGCGCGGGCCGGCCGGGGCATGATCGTCTCGCTAGAAGGGTTGCGCACTGCCAAATACCAGTGAGCCGGCGCACCGACCAAACCAGCCCGGCCACGGGGAACTCTGTTCATTGATATAATAGGTAGCGCGCAACCGAGCGCGGCGCAAGGCCCGCCCTCCTCAAATTCCCTGCAAGCAGGGAATTTTGCGCGATTCAGCAGGGAATCGCCGCGCCGGCATTCTCATTAAGTGTGTTCATGATACATTCCAATCAAGGCCACGACTTCCTCGTCGTCCCGGCGAAGGCCGGGACCCATGGCTGCGGTGGATACCGGCCTTCGCCGGTATGACGAAGGTGCGGAACTGTGCGGCACGTAAAGCGGAAAAGCGCAGCGCCTTCCGCCGCATCTTTTTCGGCGGCAAAGTCTTCCTGCCACAGCAGTTCCTCGACCGGCGGCAGATACCCGCGCAGGCGATAAAGGCGCTCCTCCAGCGGCAATTCGATGCCGTCGTCGTTGACGCGAATGTCGTCGGGCAGGCCGCCGACGCCGCGCACGCGATACAGGCCGCTTCTCATCAGGGTCCCTTCCGCGAGCGCGCCGCCAAGGCAAATCCCGCGCCCGCACCTTCATTGCGCTGTCCGCCGGGGTTTGGCAATCGGAAACCCGGCAACCACGGCGGCGGCATTGCGTTAGCGCAATGCAGGCCGCTCGTTTCGGGTGCATTGGCGGGTCCCGGCGACAACACCATATAGCCCGGCGAAGGGCTGCGGAGGTCGCCTGATAGGGGCACTGCGGCCGGTTCATCGGAAGGGGGCAACCCATGGATCTGGAAAAATATACCGAGCGCTCGAAGGGCTTTATCCAATCGGCGCAGGGCATGGCATTGCGCGGCGGCCACCAGCGCCTCTTGCCGGAGCACCTGGCGAAGGTGCTGCTCGAAGACAAGGAGGGCCTCTGCGCCAATTTGATCCGCGCCGCCGGCGGCGATCCGAAGGCGGTCTTGGCCCAGGTCGAAGCCGAACTCGCCAAGCAGCCGAGGGTCGAGGGCAGCGGGGCGGGCCAAGTCTATATGAGCCCGGAGCTGGCGCGAATCTTCGACCAGGCCGAGCAGGTCGCCGACAAGGCCGGCGACAGCTATGTCACGGTCGAGCGGCTTCTGTTGGCGCTGGCGCTGGCGAAGGAGACGGCGACCGGCAAGGCATTGGCTGCCGCCGGCGTCACGCCGCAGAGCCTCAACGCCGCGATCGAGCAGATCAGGAAGGGCCGCAAGGCCGAGAGCGCGGCGGCCGAGGAAGGCTATGACGCGCTCAAAAAATATGCGCGCGACCTGACCGAGGCGGCGCGCACCGGCAAGCTCGATCCGGTCATCGGCCGCGACGAGGAAATCCGCCGCACGATCCAGGTATTGTCGCGGCGCACCAAGAACAATCCGGTGCTGATCGGCGAGCCGGGGGTCGGCAAGACCGCGATCGTCGAGGGTCTGGCGCTCCGGATCGTCAACGGCGACGTGCCCGAGAGCCTCAAGGACAAGCGCCTCTTGGCGCTCGACCTCGGCGCGATGGTCGCCGGCGCCAAATACCGCGGCGAGTTCGAGGAGCGGCTGAAATCCGTATTGCAGGAGATCACCGCCGCCGCGGGCGAGATCATCGTCTTTATTGACGAGTTGCATACGCTGGTCGGCGCCGGCAAGGCGGAAGGCGCGATGGACGCCTCCAACATGCTGAAACCGGCGCGGGCGCGCGGCGAACTGCATTGCGTCGGCGCGACGACGCTCGACGAATACCGGAAGAATATCGAAAAGGACGCGGCGCTGGCGCGGCGCTTTCAGCCGGTCTTTGTCAGCGAGCCGTCGGTCGAGGACACGATCTCGATCCTCCGCGGCATCAAGGAAAAATACGAGGTGCACCACGGCGTGCGCATCACCGACGGCGCGATCGTCGCCGCCGCGACCCTGTCCAACCGCTACATCACCGACCGCTTTCTGCCCGACAAGGCGATCGACCTGATGGACGAGGCGGCGGCGCGGCTGCGCATGGAGGTCGATTCAAAACCGGAAGAGATCGACGAACTCGACCGCCGCATCGTGCAGCTGAAAATCGAACGCGAAGCGCTGAAGAAGGAGCACGACCCGGCGTCGCACGACCGCCTCTCAAAGCTCGTCAAGGAACTGGAGGAGCTGGAGCAGGAATCGGCGACGCTGACCGCCGAATGGCAGGCCGAGAAATCGAAGCTCGCCGGCGCGCAAAAGCTGAAGGAACAGCTCGACCAGGCGCGCGCCGAACTGGAGCAGGCG
>DATJUL010000433.1:0-2966 GCA_035502295.1 Allostellaceae bacterium
CGCGCGGCGCCGAAGCCGGCACATAGATCGTGCAGGGAAGGCCGGCCGCTGCCGCGTAGGTCGCGATCGAGGCGCCGGCATTGCCCGACGAATCCTCGTGGATCCGTCCGACCCCGACCGCCAGCAGATGGTTCAGCATGACGGCGGTGCCGCGGTCCTTGAACGAGCCGGTCGGCATCTGCGATTCGAGCTTGAAGAGAACCGTCGCGCCGCCCCACTCGCGCGCGACCAGCGGCGTCCAGCCTTCGCCGAGCGAGACGCGCGGCGGCCCGGCAACCGCCAGGGCGGCGCGGTAGCGCCACAGCGACGCCTCGCCTGCCTCGATGTCGCCGCGGCCGAGGCCGGCGCCCGGCGCGAGGTTCAGGGGACTGCCGCAGGCGCAGCGCCACACCGGCCGGTCAGCCGCGATCCCGGTGCCGCAGCGGGGACAGAGATAGCTCGCGATCTCGGCCATTGCGCGCCGCCCTCTTGCGTTACGCTAATGCCCAATTTACCCGTTCCGCTGCGACGATCTTAAGGGGCGATGCCATGGAAGTGCGAATTTATCACAACCCGCGCTGCACCACCTCGCGCAAGACGCTGGCCCTGCTGCGCGACAGGGGCATCGAGCCCGAGATCATCGAATACTTGAAGACGCCGTATACCGCCGCCCAGCTGAAGACGCTGCTCGGGCAGCTCGGCCTGCCGGCCCGAGCGTTGGTGCGCAAAAAGGAAGCGGCGGCGGCCGGGATCGATCCCGCGACGCTGTCGGAAGCGGCGCTGATCGCGGCGATGGCGAGGAATCCGATCATCGTCGAGAGGCCGATCGTCGTGTCCGGCGGCAAGGCCGCGCTCGGCCGCCCGCCCGAAAAGGTGCTGTCAGTGCTATAGTCCTGCTCTCCCGTTCATGCCCGGCCCAATGCCGGGCATGGACAAATTCACGAGAGGGATGGAGGAGAGCGATGCCGACTTACCAACTGGCGACCTGCGAGGCGGCGGATGGGCCGCGCGCCGGGGTCGTCATCGACGAGCGGGTCTACGAGCTGGCGGCGCAGACCAGCGAGAAGCGGCACGCGAACCTGCTCGGCTATTACGCCGATTGGCCGGCCGCAGAGAGAGGGCTTGAGCGCGTGCTGGCCGACGGACCGCGCGGCGCGGCGCGGCCGCTGGCGCAGACCAGGCTCCTGGCGCCGCTCCTCTATCCCGGCGCGATCTATTGCGCCGGCGCCAATTACAGCGACCACGCCGCCGAGATGAATGCGCGCCAGGGCCGGCCGCCTGACCCCGACCCGCACACGCTCGGCCTCAAGGCCTGGCATTTCATCAAGGCGAGCCGCTCGGTGACCCATCCCGATGCGGCCGTGGCGCTGCCGCGCGCCTCGAAGAGCGTAGATTGGGAGGTCGAATTGGCTGCCGTGATCGGCCGTGCCGCCAAGGATGTGCCGGAGACCGACGCGCTGCAATATGTCGCCGGCTATACGATCGGCAACGACCTGTCGGCGCGCGACCTCGGCTTCCGCGAGCAGCTCGCGCCGGCCAACCCGTTCCGCACCGATTGGCTGGCGCATAAATCGTTCGACGGTTCGTGCCCCTTGGGGCCGTGGATCGTGCCGGCCTCCGCGATCGGCGACCCGCAGACCCTCGGCCTCAAATTGTGGGTCAACGACGTGCTGAAGCAGGACTCCAACACATCCAAGATGATCTACACGCTGGCCGAGCAGATCGCGCAGCTCTCCAGCCGCATCACGCTCCATCCCGGCGATGTGATCATGACCGGCACGCCGGCGGGGGTCGGCGCCGGCCGCGGCGAATTCCTCAAACCCGGCGATGTCGTCCGCCTGTGGATCGACAAGATCGGCACGCTGACCAATCGCATGGCGTAGAGGTTCTCCGCGTTCAATCGGCCGCGGCGGCTTCGGCGGCGCGACGCTGCCGATTGGCGGCGATCCGCCGGTCGCCGATCCAGGCGATCAGCGCGGTCAGCAGCATGATGATGACGCTGGCGCGGAACACCCAGAGAGGCGCGCCCAGGTCCATGATAAACCCGAACATGAGCGGGCCGATCGCGCCGGCAACGCTGAGCCCGGCGGTGACGAGGCCGAAGGCGCGGCCGATCGCGCCCGGCGGCGCCGCGGCGCGCACCAGCATGTCGCGCGACGGCATGATGAGGCCGCCGAGAAAACCGGCCGCCGCCATCGTCGCGACGAGCGGCGCGGCGCCGAGCGCGATGACGCCGATGACCAGCACGACGCAGGCGTTGACGCCGTAGCCGATTGCCGCGACCCCGGCGTGCCGCTGCGTCCTGTCGGCGACAAACCCGCCGGCCAGGATGCCCAAGGCCTGCGCGCCGAGATAGAAGGTCAGCGCCAGATTGGCGATCGCCACCGGCGTGCCGTCGGCGCGGGTCAAGGCGGCGACCGAGAAATTGGTGATGCCGCTGCCCGACAGGCTCAACAGCGCGTAAAACCCGGTCAGCGCCAGCATCGCCGGCGTCAGGATGCCGGTCAGTTCCTTGATCGCGCCGCGCGGCGCCGCGCCCCTCGCGCCGCCGCCGATGGCCGCCGCCGGCAGGTTATCGACGCCGCGCACCAAGGCGAGCGGCAGCGCCACGACAAGGGCCAGCACGCCCGCCAGGATCATCCCGGTATCGAGACCGAACGCCGCAACGAGGCCGAGCATCGTCACCGGCGCGACGGCATTGCCGAGAAAACCGGAAAAGGTGTGGATCGAGAACGCGCGGCCGACCCGCGCCGGCGCGATCTTCGCCGACAACAGCGCGTAATCGGCGGGATGAAAGACGCTGGTACTCAATCCGACGACGCTCATCATGACGAGGAGGTGCGGGTAGGACGGCGCCAGGCCGAAGCCGATGAACGCGGTGCCGGCGATCGCCAGCGCCAGGATCAGCATGCGGCGCGAGCCGAGCCGATCGACGAGAACCCCGACCGGCAACTGGGCGCATACCGCGGTCACACTGGCGACGGTCA
>DATJUL010000434.1:0-7769 GCA_035502295.1 Allostellaceae bacterium
GCTCCGCTCCGGCAACAGATCGAGGATGTGATACCGGTTGATCAGCGACGGCACGAGCAGCACCGCCGGGCCGCCCCTGCCCCGGCCGTAATCCAGGAGCCGCACCGCGCCCGCCCGCCACAACACCGGCACGCGCGGCACCGCGCGGCGGTAAGGATGCCGGCGATAGGCGTCGAGACCGGCGAGGAACGCCGCCGCGCGCCGGCCGATCTCGCGGTCGAGCGCGGCGCGGACGAGTTCAGGACCGAACCGGGCGATCTCGCCGGCGAGCGCCGCCGGCCGGACGTCGCGGCTTCCGTCCGGCTCGCTCCAGCCGATCCACGCGGCGGGCAAGCTCGTCAACGCGGCGCGCGAGCTCAGCCACAACAGCATCGCGCTCAACAGATGCGCCGGCAGCGGGCGGGGCAGCAGGGCTCGGTCCATCAAGGGGGACAGCGCCGCCGAGCGCGGCCTGCAGCATCGCGAGCCACTGGCAGAGCGCCGTCGCGGCGGGCGGATCGGCCGCCAGCGCCGTCAAGTACTCGGTCCACAGCGCGAAAAAGCGGCGCGCCAGTTCGTCTGCCTCGCTCATCGTCGCCAGTATACGGCGCGCGGTGCTGCGTTTGATGCGGCGGACGCGAAGATTCGCTGTATTGTTGCATCGCAGCACCTGAGCCTGCGGGGAACGGCGGCACCGATGAGCAACCCGACGAGCGAGCAACCGGGCGGCCTCAGAAAACCGGTCGTCGTCAAGAAATACGCCAACCGGCGGCTCTACAATACCGCGACGAGCAGCTATGTGACGCTCGACGACCTCGCCCGCATGATCAAGGAGGGCGGCGATTTTGTCGTCTACGATGCGAAAACCGGCGAGGAACTGACCCGCTCGGTGCTGACCCAGATCATCGTCGAGCAGGAGCAGAAGGGGCAGAACCTTCTGCCGATCAGCTTTCTGCGCCAGCTGATCGGCTTTTACGGCGACAGCATGCAGTTCCTGGTGCCGGGTTATCTCGAACAGGCGATGGTCGCCTTCGCGAAAAACCAGGAGCACATGCGCAGCACGCTGCGCGCAACCTTTGGCATCTTCCCGTTCGGCCAGTTCGAGGAGATGGGCAAGCAGAACATCGCGCTGTTCGAGCGCGCGCTGCAGCTCTTGTCGCCCTACGCGCGGGACGCCAGACCGGCGACGCCGGAAGCGCCGGCGGAGAAGGACGGAGAAGGCGCGGCCGACGACCCGCGCCTGAAACGGCTCGAAGCGCAAATCGAGGCATTGCGCCAGCAGCTCGAAGCGCTGGGCCGCGACCGGCAGGAGGGTTGAGCCGCCTCAGTCGCCGTTGGCCGCCTGCCTGCGAGCGGCGCTCGCTTCTGCCAGCGGCACGACGACGCCGCTGCCGCCGCGTGCCAGCCATGGCCGTTCCAGGGACGGGCGGCCAAGATAATAGCCCTGCAGAAAGCGCACGCCTTCTTTTTGCAGGATCGCCACATCCTCGGCACTGCTCACCCCTTCGGCGACGGTGCTGAAACCGAAGCCCTGCGCCAGTCCCAACAGGTGCCGCAGAAACACCTGGCCGTCGGGGTTGCCGGCGAGATTGCGGACAAACGAGCCGTCGATTTTGACGGTATCGACCGCCAGGCTCTGCAGGTGGCGCAGCGACGTATGGCCGGCGCCAAAATCGTCGAGCGCGACGCGGCAGCCGGCATGGCGCAGGGCGCTGACGAACCGGGCCGATTCCTCGATGTCGTAGAGCGCGGCGGTTTCGGTGATTTCGACGACGACGCGCGCGGCGATGTCGGGCCGGGTGCGCACCTGGGAGATCAGCGCCCGCAGCCACGGCCGATCGGCCGCCGTCAGCCCGGAGATGTTGAAGCCGAGCTTGACTTGCGGATAGGCCTCGAGCTCGGCCAGCGCCTTGTCCAGCACATAGCGGTCAATGAGGCGGATAAAGCCGAGCTGCTCGATGACCGGCACGAAATCGCCGGCCGCGATGATGCGCCCCTCGGGCGTGCGCATGCGCAACAGGCATTCGTAATGATCAACCTCGCCGGTCGCAGCGGCGACGACCGGCTGGTAGGCGAACACGATGCGGTCCTCGCGCAGCGCCGAGCGCACCTGCTCGCTGATCGACAGGCTGCGGCGTTGCCGCACCCGCTGCTCTTCGGTCATCCGGTAATGCGTGTGGCAGTCGCGCCCGGCGCGCTTGGCTTCGGCCAGCGCCGCCTCGGCGCGGGTGATGACGTCGTAGGAGGTGAGACCCTGATCGGGGAACGACGCGCTGCCGATCGACACCGTGGCGTAGATCGGCCCGCGCTGCGTCAGGATCGGCGTCGCGTTGACGGCGGCAAGGATTTTCTCGGCCACTGCGGCGATGCTTTCGCCCGGACAATGCGACAGCACGATGCCGAAGCGGTCGCCGCCGAGGCGGCCGATCAGGTCGCTGACCCGCAGGCAATCGTCGAGCCGGCGGCCGATCTCGATCAACACCGTATCGGCCGTCTCGTAGCCGAACATGTCGTTGATCATCGTCATGTTGTCGACGCCGATCGCGACGAACGCCGCGGGGCTGTTGCTGCGCTGATTGCTGGCGATGATCTGGTCCACCGACTCGCGCAGCCGGCTCTTGTTGAAGTGGCCGGTCAGCTCGTCGTAATTGGCCAGCCGTTCGAGGCGGCTCTGCTGCGCCTTGCGGTCGCCGAGGGCGCGGATCATGCCGAGCATCACGTGCGGCCGTCCGGCGGCATCGCGGCCCGCCCGGCCCCGCTCATGCACCCAGAAGAACGCGCCGTCGGCGTCGCGCAGCCGATATTCGCAATCGAACGCCGCCTCGCCGTCGCAATGCGCCGCCAGCGCCAGCTGCCGATGCACCAGATCGTCGGGATGGATGCGGGCGGCAAAGCTGCGCCCGGTGGTCTGCTCGGTCGCCAGCCGATGCTCGGCGACGCCGAGCCGGCCAAACCAGTGCAGCCGGTCGTCGTCGAGTTCCCAGCAATAAGCGGCGTCGCCCGCCGCGTCGAGCGCGGCCGCCAAGCGGCCCGATAACGGCTCCTCGCAAGCAGACATAAGCTCCCAACCCTGAAACGGAACGCGGCGTGCCAAGCCCTCGCCAAGCCCGCCGACCCTAGCCGATGCAGTGTTGAGAAAGCCTTAAATCCGACCCGCCCGGCGGCCGGCAACCACGCGCGCCACTCAGTTCGGCGTATGGGAGGCCAGGAACGGCAGCACGGCCTGGTTGAATTCGCGCGCCCGCACCTGGTTCAAGGCATGCCCGCCGCGCGGAAAAATCTTGATCTCCGCGCCGGGGATCAGCCGCGCCAATTCCTCCGAGAAATAGGCCGGGGTCACGATGTCGTCCTCGGCGCAAACGACGAGCGTCGGGGCCTTGATGCGCGCCAACTGATCGGTGCGGTCGAACGCCAGGATCGCGTCGATGCGGCTGGCGGCGACTTCGGTCGGCGGAAAGATCGCCAGGTTCTGCGCCTCCAATTGGCGCAGCCGCTCGTTGTTGGCCTTCACCCACCAGCCCGGATAGAGGTACAGCGTGTTCGCCTGCACGTAAGCGCTGGGGCCGAGCCGCAACAGGATGTCCTTGCGCATCGTGAACAGGCGACGGAAATAGGCGTCGGACTTGGTCCACGTCGCCGCCAGCACGACGCTCGCCACCCGCTTCGGGTGCTCGATCGCCAAAATCTGCGCCATCGCGCCACCGGTCGAATGGCCGACGATGTGGGCCCGCTTGATTTCCAGCGCATCCATCAGCCCGATCACGTCGGCCGCCATGCGATCGACGGTAAAGCCGCTGCGCGTCAAGTCGCTCTGCCCGATGCCGCGCTGGTCGTGCGCGACGACATCGAAATGCTTGGCGAAGGCGGCGACCTGATCCTGCCAGAACGAGGCGAACCCGGTGAGCCCGGACACGAACAGCACCGGAAACCCGATGCCGTTCCGCTCGTAATAGAGCGCGCCGTCCCCGACCGTGATCCGCGGCATTGACCCCGCCATGCGTGAAAAGGTCCGTCTCGGCTATCATCGCCGTTGCGGCCGGCCTGTCAAACGGGTTCGACCGCGGTTTTCGCGACGGCTGGATTGCAGAATCGCCGGCGCGCCGATATATGCTGCCCTGACCCCGCGCGGCACCCCAGGACAGGGCGATGAAGGACAAGATCCACCCCGACTACCACGAGATCACGGTCATCATGACCGACGGGACGAGCTACCAGACGCGCTCCACCTACGGCAAGGCCGGCGACACGCTGCGCCTCGAGATCGATCCGAAATCGCACCCGGCATGGACCGGCGGCCAGCAGCGCCTGCTCGACAGCGGCGGCCAGCTCGCCCGCTTCAACAAGCGCTTCGGCAATTTCGGCCCGAAACGCTGACCCTCCCGCCGATCGCGCTGCGCCGAGGCGCGCATGCATTCCACCGAGGTTGAGATGCCGAGAAAGGTTTTGCCGCGCATCGCGGCCGTGACACCGGGGGGCGAGCCGTTGACGCTGCGCGTCCGCTGGGACAAGGGCGACGAAAGCGTGATCGACGTGTCGGGCGTGATCGGCAGCTTCCGGGTTTACGCGCCGCTGCGGCAATCGCCCGAGCTGTTTCGGCAGGTGCGGCGCGGCGAGTACGGCACCGATGTCGTGTGGACGGACGAGATCGACATGTCGGCCGATATGCTGTGGCGGCTGGCGCAGGAGCAGGCGGGCGCGACGATGACACCCGACGAGTTCCGGCACTGGCGCGAGAGCAAGGCGTTGACGCTCGACACGGCGGCGCAAGCGCTCGGCATCAGCCGCCGCATGGTGGTCTACTACGAGCAGGGCAACCGGGCGATCCCGCGTATCGTTGCGCTGGCGACGCGCGGGCTGGACTACCAGCCGCGCTGACCTGGGAGATCGGCAGCCTGAATTTCACCTGAATTTTCAGGTGGAGCGTGCTTCGAGACGGCGTGCTGCGCACGCCTCCTCAGCATGACGAGGTGCCGAACCAAAATTGGCACTCATCGACGGCGAGTGCCAGAACCCTTCTTGAACACCGCTTCAGGAGCCGCCATCTAGGGCCTGTGCGGTCGCCCTTGCGGGGCCGTGCAGCGAAGACAGGCGCTTGGCCCTATCGGCGGGCGCTGCAACCCATGTTGCTCACTGGAGGATATGGATCATGGATCGCTTTGATTTCTCGCCGCTGTTCCGTTCGACGATCGGTTTCGACCGGATGGCCCGGCTCGTCGATGCGGCGACCCGCATCGACACCACGGCAATGTCCTACCCGCCCTACAACATCGAGAAGACCGGCGAGGATTCCTACCGGCTGACGATGGCGGTGGCCGGGTTCGCGCCGGACGAACTCGACATCACGGTGCATGAGGGCACGCTGATCGTGACCGGCAAGGCGCAGCGGGACGACGAAGAGGCGCGCTACCTGCACCACGGCATCGCGCGGCGCGCGTTCGAGCGGCGCTTCAGCCTCGCCGACCACCTCAAGGTGACGGGCGCCAGCATGGACAACGGCCTGTTGCACGTCGATCTCGTCCGCGAAGTGCCGGAGGCGATGAAGCCGCGCCAGATCAAGATCGCCGGCAGCGAACCGCAGCGGCCGCAGGTGGTCGAGCAGAAAGAGGCGGCGTAATCCGCCGCGTGCGGCGACAGCGTCGCCGCGACAAAACGCCCCCGGCCTTCCGGGGGCGTTTTCGTGTGGGCGCCACAGCCTCTTGCGCGATAGGGGCGGGCGGCTCAGGCTGCGGTGCGGTTTACCGGAGGGAGCGCGGATCATGCGGCTCGGCATTCATCTCCCGCATATCGGCCAGAAGGCGAGCGCCGAGGCGATCCGCCGCGCCGCGATCCAGGCCGAAGCGCTGGGGTTTGCCGATGTCTGGGTCAGCGAGCACATCATCGTGCCGAAGGACCGCCTGTACCCGCCCTCCGCGGTGTTCTGGGACCCGGTGCTGACGCTGACCTGGGCGGCTTCCTGCACCGAGCGGGTCGGTCTCGGCACCAGCGTGCTGGTGCTGCCGATGCGGCACCCGCTGCCGCTCGCCAAGGAACTGGCGACGTTGCAGAACCTGTCGGGGGGCCGGCTCATTCTCGGGGCCGGAATCGGCTGGCTGGAGAGCGAATTCGCGGCGCTCGGCGTGCCGTTTCGCGAGCGCGGCCGGCGCATGGACGAGGGCATCGCGCTGATGCGCGCGGTATGGTCCGACGATCCGATCAGCTTCCAGACGATATACATCCCGGCAATCATCGAGGACATGCGCATGCTGCCGCGGCCCGAGGCGCCGATCCCGATCTGGATCGGCGGCACCTCCGAGCCGGCCTTGCAGCGCGCGCTGAGGTTCGACGGCTGGCACGGCTCGCGCGCGACGCCGGAGCAGGCGGCGCCGCTCGTCAAGCGCCTGCGCGCCGCACGCCCCGAACCCGAGTTTGTGATCTCGCTGCGCACCGGCTGGAACGGCCGCGACGCCGGCGAACTCAAGGCCCGGCTCGACGGCTACGCGGCGGTCGGTGTCGGGCATGTGCTGGTCGAGCCGGCCGACCGCGAACTCGATGACTGGCTCGCGAGCGTCGAACGCATCGCCCGCGTCGCGGAGGGGATCGTGTCATGAAGCTCGCGACCTTGATCAAATTCGCGCCCGGCAGCACCGGCATCGAGATGGACCAGGTTTGGGAAGCGGAGCGCCTCGGCTTCGATGCGGTGTGGGCGGGCGAAGCGTACGGCACCGACGCGGTGAGCCCGGTCGCCTGGGTCCTGGCGCGCACCAGCCGTATCAAGGCCGGCACCAGCATCATGCAGATGCCGGCGCGCACGCCTTCCTGCGCCGCGATGACCGCGATGACGTTGCAGGCGCTCTCCGGCAACCGCTTCCTGTGCGGCATCGGGCCGTCCGGGCCGCAGGTCGTCGAGGGCTGGCACGGCGTGCCGTTCGGCAAGCCGCTCGCCCGCACGCGCGAATATGTCGAGATCATCCGCCAGGTGCTGGAGCGCAAGGCGCCGCTCGAACATCACGGCGCGCAGTATGACATCCCCTATGCCGGGCCGGGCGCCACCGGCCTCGGCAAACCGCTCCGCAGCATCATCCACGGCGACCCGAGCCTCAAAATCTACACCGCCTCGATCACCCCGGCCGGGCTGCGCACCGCCGGCGAGATCGCCGACGGCAACCTGCCGATCTTCTTCTCGCCGGAGCAGGCCGAGGCGCTCGTCGCGCCGGTCCTGGAGGGCCGCGCCAAGGCCGGCAGATCGGCTGATCTCGACGATTTCGACAACGCCCCCTATGTGCGCGTCGCGATCGGCGACGATATCGCGAAATGCCGCGACGCGCTGCGCCCCAACCTCGCGCTCTACATCGGCGGCATGGGCGCGCGCGGCGCCAATTTCTACAATGATGTCGCGAAACGCCTCGGCTATGAGGCGGCGGCGGTCGAAATTCAGAACCTCTACCTCGACGGCAAGCGGCAGGAAGCGGCGGCGGCGGTGCCCGACGCGTTGATCGACGAAATCTCGCTGGTCGGCCCGCCGGCGCGCGTGCGCGACCGGCTGCAGGCGTGGCAGGACGTAGCGAAACAAGGCTGGATCGGCTCCCTCGTGCTGGCCGGCGCCGACATCGCCGGGCTGCGCCTCGTCGCCGAAGCCGTGCTGTAGCGGGGCGCGCACCGATGCCCGCTTCCCTCCCGCGCATCGCCGTCATCGGCACCGGCGGCACGATTTCCTCGCTCGGCGCTTCCAGCCTCGATGTGCTCGACTATCCCGATTTCGGCCGCAAATTGTCGTGCGAGGACCTCATCGACCGCTTCCCCGAGACGCGGCT
>DATJUL010000435.1:0-8970 GCA_035502295.1 Allostellaceae bacterium
CCTCCAGGCGACCGCCGATACCTACGGCGCGCAGGTGCTCGGCATCCGGCCGGACGATGTGATGTTCTCGGTCGCGAAATTGTTCTTCGCCTACGGCCTCGGCAATTCGATGACGTTCCCGATGAGCGTCGGCGCCGCCGCCGTGCTCTATCCCGACCGCCCGACCCCCGAGGCGGTGGTCGCGACGATGCGCCGCCATCGCCCGACGATCTTCGCCGGGGTGCCGACGCTCTACGCCGCGATGCTGGCCGACCCGGCGCTTGGCCGCGGCGCCGGCTCCGACCGGCTGCGGCGCTGCATCTCGGCCGGGGAACCGTTGCCCGAGCAGATCGGCGTGCGCTGGCGCGAGCGGGTCGGCGCGGACATCCTCGACGGCATCGGCTCGACCGAGATGCTGCACATCTTCCTGTCGAACCGGCCCGACGACATCCGCTACGGCACGACCGGCAAGCCGGTCCCGGCCTACGATGTGCGCGTCCTCAATGGCGGCGGCGAGGCGGCGGACGGCGAGCCGGGCGAGCTTGTCGTGCGCGGCCCCTCGTGCGGCGACGGCTACTGGAACCAGCGCCGGAAATCGCACCACACGTTTCGCGGCGAATGGATCCACACCGGCGATACCTATGTACGCGACGCCGACGGCTATTACCGCTATTGCGGGCGCAGCGACGACATGCTGAAGGTCGGCGGCATCTGGGTATCGCCGTTCGAGGTCGAGGAGGCGCTGATCGGCCACCCGGCGGTGCTCGAAGCCGCCGTCGTCGGCCATGCCGACAGCGACGGGCTGATCAAGCCCAAGGCGTTTGTCGTGCCGAAGCCGGGCGCGCCGCCAGTCGATGCCGCCCTCAGCGCGGAATTGCAGACCCACGTCAAGGCGGCGATCGGGGTGTGGAAATACCCGCGCTGGATCGAGTTCTGCGACAATTTGCCGAAGACCGCGACCGGCAAAATCCAGCGCTACAAACTGCGCGGCGCCTGACTGAAGGCGCGGCGCGCCGGTTCAATGCGGGATGCGCGACCAGATCTTGCGCTTGGCGGCGTAGAAAACGATGACGGCAACGACGAGGAACAGCACAACTTTGAACCCCATGCGGTGCCGCTCGTCGAGGTTGGGCTCGGCCGCCCAGTTGAGAAACGCCGCGACGTCGTGCGCCATCTGCGGCACGGTGGCCGGCGTGCCGTCAAACTTGACTTCGCCGGGTTGCAGCGGCGGCGGCATCTTGATGTGATTCCCGGCGAAATACTTGTTGTAATAGGTGCCCGGCACCGGCACGAAACCCGCCGGCGGTTTGGTGAAGCCGAGGCCGACAATCGCATAGACGTAGTCGGGGCCGCCGTCGCGCGCCAGCGTGATCATCGACAGGTCGGGCGGCAGGCCGCCGTTGTTCGCGGCGCGCGCCGCCTCGTCGTTGGGGAACGGCCCGGGGATGTGATCGGACGGCCGCGCCGGGCGCTTGAACATCTGGCCTGCTTTGTTGGGGCCGTCGGTCACCGTGTATTTTGACGCGATGCCTTTGACCTCGTCCGCGGTGTAGCCGATCTTCTCCAGGTCGCGGAAGTACAGGTGCTTGACCGGGTGGCAGGCGGAGCAGACCTGCTGATAGACCTGGAACCCGCGCTGCAGCGTGGCCTCGTTATAGGTGCCGAAGACGCCGTCGAACGACCATTCCTGGTGCGGCGGCGGCGGCGCCTCCTGCTGGGCCTGCGCGGCGCCGGGCGCGGCAAGCGCGAGGACGGCGGCGAGCGCCGCGGCAGTTTTCAGCATGTCAGTGACCTTCCGCCGCGCCGCCGACAGGTGCGCGCGACCCCAGCACCGCCGCCGCAATGCTGATCGGCAGCGGCCGCGGCCGTTCGAGCTTGCCGAGCACCGGCAGCAAAATGAGGAAATGGAAATAGAAGTAGAAGGTCGCGATCTGCCCGATCGTGACGACGATGCCTTTGGGCTCATGCGCGCCGACCCAGCCGAGCGCGATCAGCGAAATCGGCAGCAGCCAGTAGACCCATTTGTAGACCGGACGGAAGCGGGCGCTGCGCACCGGCGAGGTGTCGAGCCACGGCACGAAGAACAGGATCACCATCGCGCCGAACGCCGCGATGACGCCCAACAGCTTGGCCGGGATGCCCAAAAATGAGAACGTGATCGAGCGCAGGATCGCGTAGAACGGCAGCAGATACCATTCCGGCACGATATGAGCCGGTGTCTGCAAGTGGTTGGCCGGGATCGAATTGTCCGGGTTGGCCAGGAAGTTCGGCAGGTAGAAAACGACAATCGAAAACAACAGCAGGAACACCATCAAGCCGAACATGTCTTTGATCGTGTAATAGGGATGGAACGGGATCGTGTCCTGCGGACCGCGTTTGTCGATGCCGAGCGGGTTGTTGGAGCCGTGCTGGTGCAATGCGATCAGGTGCAGGCCGATGACGGCGACGATGACGAACGGCAACAGGTAGTGCAGCGAGAAGAAGCGATGCAGCGTCGGGTTGCCGACCCCGTAGCCGCCCCACAGCAGCGTCGTGATGCCATGGCCGACGAGGGGGATCGCCGAGAACAGGCTGGTGATGACCGTTGCCCCCCACAGGCTCATCTGCCCCCACGGCAGCACGTAGCCCATGAACGCGGTGGCGATCATCAGGATCAGGATGACGACGCCGAGAATCCACAGTAATTCGCGCGGATATTTATACGATCCGTAATACAGCCCGCGGAACAGGTGAATGTAGACGATCAGGAAGAATGCCGACGCCCCATTCATATGGATGTCGCGAATGAGCCACCCGTAATTCACGTCGCGCATGATGCGCTGCACCGAATCGAAGGCGAGCGACGTATCCGGCGTATAAAACATCGCGAGAAAGATGCCGGTGGCCATCATGATGAGGAGCATGATCCCGGCCAGCGAGCCGAAATTCCACCAGTAGCTGAGGTTGATCGGGGTCGGGTAGCCGGTGATATGCTGCTCCAACGATGCGACGAACGGCAGCCGGAAGTCGATCCAGCGCGTCAAGCGGCCATGGCCGGCCGCGGCGGTGCCGGCGGCGGAGTGAGCTTCGGTTGGCGGTGCGGCCATGGCGTTTCCCTAGCCGTTCTCGAGCGAGTTGGCGAACGCGGGACCGCAGGCCATCGACACCCTCATCGATAGACGGGAGCCCCGCCCCGGCGGTCCGTCGGGCAAGCTATACCGTTGAAGAGGCCGAACTATGCGACAGACTGCCGCATAAATCGCAAGCAAATCCGCCCGGTTGCGCGTTTCTTATAAGACTGCGGGCGGGCGGCGCAAGCCCTTGTTCAACCGGCGGAGGAGAGGTTGCGTCTCGCGCTGTTCGAGCCGGACATCCCGCAGAACGCCGGGGCGCTGTTGCGGCTGGCGGTGTGCTTTGCGGTCGCGGTGGACCTGATCGAGCCCTGCGGGTTCGTCCTCGACGACCGCCGGCTGAGGCGCGCCGCGCTCGATTATGCGGCGCTCGCCGCGGTGCGCCGGCACGCGTCGTGGAGCGCCTTTGTCGCGGCGCGGCACTCGAGTTCCCGTCTCGTGCTGCTGACGACACAGGGCGATGCGGCGCTGCCGCGCTTCGCCTTCACCGCAGACGACACGCTCTTGTTGGGGCGCGAGAGCGCCGGCGTGCCGGACTTTGTGCACCGCGCCGCGGCCGCGCGGGTCGCGATCCCGCTGGCGCCGGGCGCCCGCTCGCTCAACGTCGCGATGGCCGGCGCGATCGCACTCTATGAGGCGCTGCGGCAGACCGGCGGCCTGCCGGCGGTCTGAGCATATCGACCGGGCCTGCGACCGGCTATAGTCCGCCGGGAAAACATGCGCCGGAGCCGCCCGTGCCGCTTGACATCGTCTACAGCGTCTGCCCGCACGACTGCCCGAGCTGCTGCGCGCTGGCGATCGAGCGGATCGACGGCAACCGGATCGGCCGGGTGCGCGGCGCCGAGGGCCAATCCTACACGCGCGGCATCGTGTGCGCCAAAGTCGGCCGCTATGCCGAGCGGCAGCATCATCCCGATCGGCTCGCGGTGCCGCTGCGCCGGATCGGCGAGAAGGGCAGGGGGCGCGACGCGTTTGTGCCGATCGCATGGGACGACGCCCTCGACATCGTCGCCGAGCGGTTGACAAAGGCGGCGCAGCGGCACGGCAGCGAGACCGTGTGGCCCTATTACTATGCCGGCACGATGGGTCGGGTGCAGCGCGACGGCATCAACCGGCTGGCGCATGCGATGCGCTATTCGCGCGAGAAGACGACGATCTGCAACTTTCTGACCGACGCCGGCTGGCTTGCCGGGGTCGGCGCGAAGCGCGGCGTCGATGCGCGCGAGATGGCGAAATCCGACCTGATCGTGATCTGGGGCGGCAACCCGGTATCGACCCAGGTCAACGTGATGACGCATGTCGCCACCGCGCGGAAAGAACGCGGCGCGAGGCTCGTCGTCATCGACCCCTACCGCACCGGCACGGCCGCGGTCGCCGACCGGCACCTGGCGCCGCTGCCCGGCACCGACGGCGCGCTCGCCTGCGCCGTCATGCACGTGCTGTTCCGCGACGGCTACGCCGACCGCGCCTATCTCGCCGCCCATACCGACGATCCCGTGGGCCTCGAAGCGCATCTCTCGGCCAAGACGCCCGAATGGGCGGCCGCGATCACCGGCCTGGCCGAGGACGAGATCGTCGGCTTTGCGCGGCTTTACGGCGCGACGAAGCGCAGCTTCATCCGCCTCGGCTACGGTTTCTCACGCCAGCGCAACGGCGCGATGCAGGTGTTCGCGGCGACCTGTCTGCCGTCGGTGACCGGCGCTTGGGGCCACGAGGGCGGCGGCGCGCATTACTCCAACCACGGCATGCTGCCGCTCGACACGACGCTGATCGAAGGGCTCGACGTCGCCGACCGGCGCACCCGCCTGCTCGACCAGTCGCGCATCGGCCCGATCCTGACGGGCGACCGGCGCGATCTCGGCAACGGCCCGCCGGTCACGGCGCTCCTCGTCCAGAACACCAACCCGATGGTCGTCGCGCCGGAATCGGGCCTCGTGCACCAGGGCTTCGGCCGCGACGACCTGTTCCTCTGCGTGCAGGAGCAGTTTTTGACCGAAACCGCCGCGATGGCCGACATCGTATTGCCGGCGACGACGTTCCTCGAACACGACGACATCTACACCGCCGGCGGCCACACGTTTCTGCAGATCGGCCGCGCCGTGCTGCCGCCTTACGCCGAGTGCCGCTCCAACCACGATGCGCTGTGCGCGCTGGCCGAGCGCCTCGGCGCCGATCATCCCGGCTTCCGCATGACCGCATCCCAGTTGATCGAGCATACGCTGCGTTCGAGCGGCCTGCCGGGGCCGGAGGCGTTCGAGGAAGGCGTATGGCTCGATTGCTGGCCGGGGTTCGAGACCGGACATTTCCTCGACGGCTTCGGTCACGCCGACAAGAAATTCCATTTCCGCGCTCGTTGGGCCGCGTTCGGCGGCGACCATGCGCGCCTGCCGGCGTTTCCCGATCACGTGCCGGTCATCGACGACGGCGATCCGGCGCGGCCCTTCCGCCTTGTCGCCGCGCCGTCGCGCTCGTTCCTCAATACCAGCTTCAACAACATTGCGGCCGGCATCGCGCGCGAGGGCCGGCCGACCGCGTTGGTTCATTCCGACGCACTCGCCGATCTCGGGGTCGCGGTGGGTGATCCGATCCGCATCGGCAACGATAAGGGCAGCGTCGTCGTGCATGCCCGCGCCGCCTCCGGCATGCAGCGCCGGGTGGTCGTCGTCGAAGGGCTGTGGCCGAACCGCGCCTTCATCGAGGGGGTCGGCATCAACCTGTTGACCAGCGCCGATCCGGGTCTGCCGGGCGGCGGTGCGGTGTTTCACGACACGTCGGTATGGCTGCGCCCGGCGTGAAAAGCGCGGCGGCCGCTGCGCGCAACCGCTGCAGTGCTCGGTCGCGCCGGAGATTTCGCGGAACGATGTCGGCGGCGCGGCGTTTGCGCGAGAGCCTTGCCGCCGATTGATGCCGCTGGAGTATATGTCCGCAGCAGAACCTTATCGCGGAACACCCTCCGCCGCCCCCTCCGCCCGGCAGATCGCGCTCGATCTGGTTGGCACGGTGCTGCGGCGCAAACGCTCGCTCGACGAAGCGATCGAGGAGCACGCGACGATGGGCGAACTGCCGGTGCGCGACCGTGCCTTCGCCCGGCTCCTGGTCGCGACGGTGCTGCGCCGGCTGGGGCAGATCGACGAGATGATCGCGGGTTGCCTCAATACGCCGCTGGCACCGCGCGCGGCGGTCATCCACGACGTACTGCGCCTCGGGATCGCCCAGCTCCTGTTTCTGCGCACGCCGCCGCATGCGGCTGTCGCGACCAGCGTCGATCTCGCCCATCATCGCGGATTTCTGACGCACAAGGGACTGGTCAACGCGGTGTTGCGGCGCCTCAGCGTCGAAGGCGCCGGCCGCATCGAACGACAGGATGCGGCGCGGCTCAATACGCCGGGCTGGTTGTGGGAGTCGTGGAACCGCGCCTATGGGGAACAGCGCGCCCGCGCGATTGCCGAAGCCCATTTGAAGGAAGCGCCGCTCGACCTGACGCTGCGCAGCGATGACGGCGCGTGGTGCGAGAAGCTCCAGGCGATCCGGCTGCCGACCGGTTCGCTGCGCCGCCCGGCCGGCGGTTCGGTGACTTCGCTGCCCGGCTATGCCGAGGGTGCGTGGTGGATCCAGGATGCCGCCGCCTCGCTGCCGGTAAGGCTGTTCAACGGCATCGCCGGCTGCGACGTCGTCGATCTGTGCGCTGCGCCCGGCGGCAAGACGGCGCAGCTCGCCAGCGCCGGCGCACGGGTCACGGCGATCGACCGCTCGGCCCGCCGGTTGGACCGGCTTGTCGCCAACCTCCATCGGCTCAGCCTGCCGGTGTCGCCGATCGCCGCCGACGCGATGACCTGGCGGCCGGAGCAGCCCGTCGATGCGGTGCTGCTCGATGCGCCGTGCACCACGACGGGAGCGATTCGGCGCCATCCGGATGTGCCGCATCTGAAACAGCCCGAGGATGTCGCCCGCCTCGCCGTCGTGCAGGAGAACCTGCTGCGGGCCGCGGTCGATATGCTGCGGCCGGGCGGAACGCTGGTCTACTGCACCTGTTCGCTCGAGCCGGAGGAGGGCCCCGATCGTGTCGCAGCGCTGCTGCAATCCGGCTCGCCGATCGAACGCCGGCCGATCGCGTCGTCGCAGATCGGCGCGCCGCCCGAATGGCTGACACCGCAGGGGGATCTGCGCACGTTGCCCTGCCATTTGCCCGAATTTGACGGGATCGACGGATTTTACGCGGCGCGGCTTGTGAAATCCGTCGCGGCCTGACCCGCGCGGCTGCTGCGGTCGCCGCGGCCTTGGCCTCGCCGGGCGGCCTTGCTTGCGGGCGTCGGCGTTCCTTGTTACGAAGCGGCATGCGTGTACCCGCCGGACAAGCCGTCCGCCTCTTCCGCCGAGCGGCCGGTCCGAGATGCGGCGCGATGCCGGTGGAGCGCCGATGAGGTCGCCTCCTGCGCGTGCCGGCCGGCGGCCGGCGGGGACGCCGAGACGCACGGCCGAGAAGCCGGACCGTCTCGCCCGCCTGCGACGCGACGCATGGCGGGCGTTTGTCGGCGGCCGCTTCTATCGGCATACGCTGATCGGTCCGGTGCCGGCCGATCTGCGCGTGAAGCTCGGCGAGCGCTGGCCGGGCGACGAGCGGCGCGGCGCGGCGATCCTCGCCGGCGATATCGAATTTGCCGGCGAAACCGTGCGCAATCCCCACCCGGTGTGGTTTCCGCCGCGGGCTGGGGCCGGCTGGCTGGCGGACTGGCACGGTTTTGCCTGGCTCGCCGATCTGGCCGGCGGCGGCGCGGCGGCGCGCGATCCGGCACGGGCGCTGGTGCAGAGCTGGCTGTCCGAGAACGCCGCCTGGCATCCCGTCGCCTGGCGGGCCGATGTCGCGGCGACCCGCGTCTTCAACTGGATCGTGTATTTCGACGAATTGGCCGGCCGCGAGGTCGACCGGGCGCTGCGTCGGGCGATACTGGCCAGCCTCGCCGCCCAGGTGCGCCACCTGTCGCGCACCGCCGCGTGGGAGGTGACCGGGGCGGCGCGGCTGCGGGCATTGAAGGGCCTCAGCGTCGGGCTGGCCGCGCTCGGCGCCTCCGCTGCGCGAATCGAGCGGGTTCTGGCCGCTCTTGTCCGTGAACTGGCGCTCCAGATCCTGCCCGATGGCGGTCACCGCAGCCGCGGCTCATCGGTGCAGCTCACCGTATTGCGCGATCTGATCGATACCCGCGCCGCGCTGCGCGCCGCCGCCATTGAGGTGCCGGCGGCGCTGCACCAAGCGATCGAACGGATGGCGCCGATGCTGCGCTTTTTTCGCCACGGCGACCGCCGCCTGGCGCTGTTCAACGGCTCGGTCGAAGAGGACGGGGTGCTGGTCGATCTGGTGCTGACCCGTTCGGAGACGCGCGGTCACCCGCCGCTGCAGGCGCCGCACAGCGGCTTCCTGCGTTTGCAGGCGGGGCAAAGCCTCGTGCTGGTCGATGCCGGCGAGCCGCCGCCGCAGGGCTTCGACGCGGACGCGCATGCCGGCATGCTGTCATTCGAGCTGAGCCATGGGCGCGACCGCATCATCGTCAATTGCGGCGGCTACCGCGGCCCGAACGGCTCGTGGCAGCGGGTCGCGCGATCGAGCGCGGCGCATTCCGTGCTCGTGGTCGGCGACACCAATTCGGTCGAGATCCAGGCCGACGGCTCGCTTGGGCAGGGCCCCACGGCGGTGCGCTGCGAGCGCGCCGAGGAGGGCGGTCACCAGTGGATCGCCATGGGGCACGACGGCTATCGTTCTCGGTTCGGCGTCATCTATTCGCGCGAACTCTATCTTGCTCCCGACGGGGACGACATGCGCGGTGAGGACCGGCTGACCGGCCGCGCCGGCGCGTCGTTCGCCGTGCGCTTTCACCTGCATCCGGCG
>DATJUL010000436.1:0-10765 GCA_035502295.1 Allostellaceae bacterium
CGCAAGCCGCGGCAGAAAGCGGCGCTTTTGGTCGTCGGTGCCGTGGTTCAGCAGATAGTGCGCGGCGATCGAATGGACGCCGATGCTCATGCCCGACAGCGCGCGGCGCGCCATCTCCTCATGCAACACCGCCTCGTGGCGGAAATCGCCGCCGGCGCCGCCCCATTCTTCGGGGATGTCGACGCACAGAAAGCCGAGTTCGCCGGCCCGTCGCCATAATTCATGGCCGACATGGCCGCGCTTCCTCGCCTCGTCGTCGCCCGGCGCCATCTCCGTTTCGACAAAACGCACCCAATTGTCGCGGAAGCCCTCGACCTCCTCACCGCTCCACGGCCGCTTGAATTCGACAGGCATATTCGCCTCCCGCTCAGCGTGGCGCCATGCGGATGGCGCCGTCGAGCCGCACGCTTTCGCCGTTCAGATAGCCGCTGGTGATCATCAGTTCGGCGAGCGCGGCGTATTCGTCGGGGCGCCCGAGGCGCTTCGGGAACGGCACCGAGGCGGCGAGGCTCGCCTTGACGCGTTCCGGCGCGCGCGCCAGGAGGGGCGTGTCGAAAATGCCGGGCAGGATCGTATTGCAACGGATGCCGGCCTCCATCAGGTCGCGCGCGACGACCAGCGTCAGGCCGACGATGCCGGCTTTCGAGGCCGTATAGGCGGCCTGGCCGATCTGCCCGTCCTGCGCGGCGACCGAGGCGGTGTTGACGATGGCGCCGCGTTCCCCGTCGTCGAGCGGCGGCAAACTCAGCATGCCGGCGGCCGATTTGGCGATGCAGCGGAATGTGCCGATCAAATTGACCTGGATGATGCGCTCGAAGTTGGCCAGCGGGTAATGGCGGATTTCGCCGGTCTCGCGGTCGCGGCTGGCGGTGCGGGCGGCGCCGCCGCCGATCCCAGCGCAGTTGACCAGGATGCGCTCCTGGCCGATCGCGGCGCGCGCCTTTGCAAAGGCCGCGTCGACCTCGCTCTCCGAGGTCACGTCAACCTTGCAGAAGACGCCGCCGATGTCGCCGGCGACCCGGTCGCCGAGTTCCTGCTGCAGATCGAACAGTGCGACCCTGACGCCGTGGGCGGCGAGCCGGCGCGCCGTCGCCGCGCCGAGGCCGGAGGCGCCGCCGGTCACGACCGCGGCGATCGAGGTGTTGAGCTGCATCGCGATGCTCCTCCTCCTCTTTGAGCGGAGTCATTGCGAGCGCAGCGAAGCAATCCCGCGCCCGAACGATGTACGAGATTGCTTCGTCGCTGCGCTCCTCGCAATGACGTCTCTTTTTTCGGCGAGGCCTGCGGCTATTGCAGCCGGGCGACGCCCATCGCGGCGCCGAAACGCGCGGCGCATTCGAACGGGTTGCCGTATTTGCGATGCATCGCCGTGTGGTGGGCGCAGGCAAGCAGCAGCCGGTCCCGCACGGGGCTTTGGTTTTTCGCCCAGCCCTCAAGCAGCACCTGGCCGATTTCCTGGTTGTGCGGGTCGTTGCCCATGCGACACGCGAGCAGCGCCAGACGCTGCACCAACGGCTTCCGGTCGGCGCCGCTGTCCAGATAGGCTTGGGTCCAGGCGGCGCCGTCCTTGCCGTCGAGCGCCAGCACGGCGGCGTCGATGCGATCGAGTATCTGTTCCGGCGACAATTTGTCGGCGCCGGGCGCGGCGCGCAGCGTGATCGGCTCGGCATCGCCGATCCCCTTCTGATGCGAGGCGGCGCGGTTGAGATAAGAGGCGGCGAGGATCAGCAGTTTCACCTGCTGCTTGTGCTGGAAATTATCAAAGAACCACGCGAGCGAGTTCAGATATTCAAAACAATGCTGCGGCAGTGAGAAATTGTTGACTCCTTGGGTTTCCAGGATCACCTGGGCCGAGGCGGTCTGCAGCGCGTCGAGGATGCGGCGCGGGCCCTTGCCGGCTTCGAGATACTTGCACAACAATTCGAGGAAGCCGGGTTCCGGCTCGCGGATGATGGCGCGCTCCAGCGCCGCTTCCTCTTCGCGCGACAGCGGGTCTTTGTTGTCGGCGAGGATGGCGAGTTCTTCGGGCGACGCGCCGCTGTAGGGGATCGCCGACACCGGCTGTTTTTCGAGGAAGATCTTGATGACGTTGCACGCCATCTCGTAGGTCGAGTACCAGCGCGGGCCGACCGCGATGTCGAGCGCGCCGGCATAGACGACATCATGCGCATTGTCCCAGCCGAGCGCGTTGCCGAGCTCGACCGTGGCGCGGGCGCGGAACCCTTTGTGGCCGGTCGTGTAGGAGCGGTTGTAGAGCGCGCGGTCCTGCACGTCCATCAGCCCGGCGACCATGAGCTGCGCCAACGCTGCCTTGCGCTCGGCCGGGTTGTCGATGAGGCCGAGAAACACGCGGTACGCCTCCAGCACCTGGCCCCGATGCACCAGCGTCATCCAGTGGTCGAGCCGCTGCTGCAATGGCCCGTCGAGGTGCTCGGGCGCCTGGTCGGGCCACACGATTTCCGGCATCGGCGGCGGGCCGGGCGGCGGCGTCCAGCCCGGTGCGCGGGCGTAATGGCCGGGCGCCTTGAGGATCTTCTGGTTCCAGATGTCGAGACCGGTCGGGATGTACCAGATCGTCTGCGCCAACGGCAGCGCGGCGCAATCCTCCGGCAGCAGGCGCGCCAGGTTGAGGCCGGCGCGCGCCGACAACAGGCAATGGTCGTTGTTGACGAAATTGACGAAGCCGTCCTCGATCCGCTCGTGGTACGGCACATGCGTATAGGGCGCGTGAATGTTGACCGCGGCGGCGATGATCTCGGTGATCGGCCGCTGCTGCCGGGCGATGTCGTAATAGACGTCGGAGGCGCCCTGCTGGTCGCGCGCCAGGATGCGCTCGCGCAGCGCGTCATACAGCGCTTGCGGCTTCGGCGAATTGCTAAGCGCTGACGGCGCGTCGCTGGGCATGGCGGGCGGCTCCTCGATCAGGTGGCTGAACGCTGTTCACCATTACCGCGCAAGTGCCGTCGCGGCAACGCCGCCGGGCAAATTTGCCGCGTTTCGGGCAGCTGTCATGCACCGGCCGAATGGCCCAGGCCCGTCCAGCCTTGGCGAACCGCGGCGCCGGGATTGCGTCGTCGCTGCGCTCCTCGCGATGACGTTGATCTTTACGGTCATTGCGAGCGAAGCGAAGCAATCCCGTCAGTACGCGTGTTCCTCGTAGACGCGGCTGATGTCGCCGGCCCAGCGGCCGCGATAGTCCTCGACCAGTTCCGCGGCGGCGCTGCGCCCCGAACGGGCAATCGCGAACAGCGGGTCGAGGAAAATCGTCTCGTCGTCGCCCGCGGCGTCGCGGCGGGCGCGGCGGACGAGGCCGTCGCGCGCGATGTCGAGCATTTCGAGGGCGATGTCGCGCAAGCTGCGGCTGCGGTGCGGCGCGTCGAGGCCGCGAAGCGGCACATCGCGGCGCATCGCCTCGCGCTCGTCGGCGGTCCAATCGGCGACGAGGTCGGCGGCGGCAGCGAGCGCGCCGCGGTCATAGAGCAGGCCGACCCACAGCGCCGGCAGCGCGCACAGCCGCCGCCACGGCCCGCCGTCGGCGCCGCGCATTTCGAGAAAGGTCTTGAGGCGAACCTCGGGAAACGCCGTCGTCAGGTGGTCGGCCCAATCGCCGAGGCGCGGCAATTCGCCGGGCAGCGCCGGCAGTCTCCCGGCCATGAAGTCGCGGAACGACTGGCCGCTCGCGTCGATGTAAGCGCCGTCGCGGTAGACGAAATACATCGGCACGTCGAGCATGTAATCGACATAGCGCTCAAAGCCGAACCCGTCCTCGAACACGAACGGCAGCGTGCCGCAGCGGTCGGGATCGGTGTCGGTCCATACCAGGCTGCGGTAGCTGTGGTACCCGACCGGGCGGCCCTCGACAAACGGCGAATTGGCGAAGAGCGCCACCGCGACCGGCTGCAAGGCAAGGCCGACGCGGAACTTCGTCACCATGTCGGCTTCGCTCTCGTAGTCGAGATTGGCCTGGACGGTGCAGGTGCGCAGCATCATGTCGAGGCCGAGCCGGCCCTTTTTCGGCATGTAGTCGCGCATGATGCGATAGCGGCCCTTCGGCATCCACGGCACCTCGTCGCGCCGCGAGGTGGGATCGAAGCCGAGGCCGATCATGCCGAGGCCCAATTCGTCGCAGACCTCGCGCACCTGGCGCAGATGCTCGTGCACCTCGCCGCAGGTCTGGTGGATCGTCTCGAGCGGCGCGCCCGACAGTTCGAACTGGCCGCCGGGCTCCAGCGTGATCGAACATCGCGCGTCGTTCGACAGCGCGATAACATTGCCCTTTTCGAGCACCGGCTTCCAGCCGAACCGCATCATGCCCTGGAGCAGCGCCCGGATGCCATTCGGCCCGTCATACGGCGCGCGCTTCAGATCGGCGCGGCGGAACACGAATTTCTCGTGCTCGGTGCCGACCCGCCAGTCCGCCGGCGGCTTGTTGCCGGCTTCGTGAAACGCGACGAGCTGCCGCTTGTCGGCGATCGGGGGGCCTTCTACGCTCGACGGGCCAGACATGCAGCTCCCATAAGCTCCCGAAACGGCTCGGACGGCAGCCGGTATTACCGCTCGCGCGCGCGACGCCAATCTCCGGCGATCGCCTGAAACGCCGCCAGCGCGGCCACAGCGGCGGTCTCGGCGCGCAATACTCTCGGGCCGAGCCCGACCCGGGTAACAATGGGGAGTTTGCCGAGAGCGTCAAGCTCCCATTCGGCAAAGCCGCCTTCCGGGCCGACCAGCAGCGCCGCCGGCGCACCCGGCGGCCAGCCGGCGAGCGCCTCGGCAATGGGGCGCCCGCCGCCGCTTTCGTCGCACACGATGAGCCGGCGATCCACGGGCCACAGGGCGAGCACCCGATCGAGCGGCTCGGCGGACCGGACCTCCGGCACCGACAGCCGCTCGCATTGCTCGGCCGCCGCGATCGCCACCGCTGCGAGGTGCTCGCGATTGACCTGCGGCGCCTGGGTGCGCGCGGTCGCAACCGGGATCAGCGCCGCGACGCCGAGTTCGGTCGCCTTCTCGACGAGCCAGTCGAGCCGCGCCCGCCGGATCGGCGCGAACAGCAACCACAAATCCGGCTCGTCCGCGGGCGGCCGGCGCTGTGCCTCGATGGCGAGCGTCGCCCGGCCGCGCGTCATCTCGGCGATCCGGCACAACCATTCGCCGTCCTGCGGGTTGAAGGCAGCAACCGCGGCGCCGGGACCAAGCCGCAATACATCGCGCAGGCGATGCGCCGCCGCCGGACCGAGCGCGACGCTGCTTCCGGCGGCGAGCGGGTCGGCGAGGTAGAGGCGCGTCGCGATGCGTTCTGCCATAATCGCCACGACAGTGGGCAGCGCGCAAACCGATCGCAAGCTCCGCCATGGAAACCCGACGGCCGACGCAGAATTTCGCCGCATTTCGCGACGGGGAGGGAAGCAGGGCTGCGGCCGCCGATCCGAGCGACATCCGCCGCGGCGATTGGGTCGAGCGCCGGCTGCCGGATTGGGCCGAGCCTTACGCGCGCCTGGCGCGCCTCGACCGGCCGATCGGCACGTGGCTCTTGCTGTTTCCCGGCTGGTGGGGCATCGCACTGGCAAGCCCCAAATGGCCCGACCCGGTGCTGCTCCTGCTGTTCGCGCTCGGCGCCGTCGTCATGCGCGGCGCCGGCTGCACGCTCAACGACATCGCCGACCGCGAGTATGACGGCCGGGTCGCGCGGACCCGCCTGCGCCCCTTGCCGAGCGGCCGTGTCAGCGTGCGACAGGCGGTCCTCTTCATGGCGGCGCAGCTGGCGGTCGGCGCCCTGATCCTGTCCTCGTTCAACCGCGCCGCGATCATGCTCGGCATCGCCGTGTTGGCGCTGATCACGACCTACCCGTTTATGAAGCGGATCACGTGGTGGCCGCAGCTCTTTCTCGGCCTCAATTTCAATTGGGGCGCGCTCTTGGGCTGGGCCGCGGTGACCGGCGCGCTCGCCGCGCCGCCGGTGCTGCTCTACCTCGGCGGCATCTGCTGGACGCTCGGCTACGACACGATCTACGCCCACCAGGACAAGGAGGACGACGCGCGGATCGGCATCAAATCCTCGGCCCTGGCGCTGGGGTCGCGCACCCGGCCCTTCCTCTACGCGGTCTATGCCGCGGCAGCCCTGCTGTGGGGCTTGGCGGGCGCGGCGGAGCGGCTCGGCATCGTCTTCTATGTCGCGCTCGCCGCCGCCGCCGCGCAGCTCCTCTGGCAGGCGGCGCGCGTCGATATCGGCGACCCGGCCGATTGCCTGGCAAAATTCCGCTCGAACCGGCTCGTCGGCTGGCTGCTGTTCGCCGGCATCGTTGCCGGCCATTGGCTGTGACGGCCGATCCCGCCGATTTCGTGCGCCGCAACACGGCGGTCGGGCGGCCGCCGCTGGTGCCGGAGATCGCGCTCCATCTCGCGACCGAGGTGACGCCCTTGTGGCAGGCGACCGAGGAATCGTTGTCGCGCTTCGGCACGCCGCCGCCGTTCTGGGCGTTCGCCTGGGCCGGCGGCCAGGCGCTGGCGCGCTATCTGCTCGACAATCCCGACCTCGTCGCCGGCCGCGAGGTGCTCGATATCGGCTCCGGTTCCGGCATCGTCGCGATCGCCGCCGCGATGGCCGGCGCCGCCGCCGTGACGGCGGCCGAGATCGACCCGTTCGCCGCCGCCGCCATCGCCCTCAATGCGCCGCTCAACGGCGTCGCGCTGAAGATCGAGACCCGCGATCTGCTCGACCGCGCTGCGGCCGGCTGGGGCGTCGCGCTGGCCGGCGACATCTGCTACGAGGAGCCGATGTCGTCGCGCGCGGTGGCGCTGCTGCGCCGCATCGCGGCGCGCACCGGCCGCCTCGCGCTGCTCGGCGACCCCGGCCGCGCCTATCTGCCGCGCGAGGGCCTCATCGAGCGGGCGCGCTATCTGGTGCCGACCAGCCGCGAACTGGAAGACCGCGAGGGGCGCGAAGGGGTCGTGTATGAGGTGCTGCCGAGCTGACAATATCGAGCGCGGTTCGCCGGCGATCGATCGTCGCTCCGCCTCTGCCTTGCAATCCGCACTGATGCCGATGTAGGCAATGGCGGCGCCGGCCGCCGGCGCCGAGGTCTCGGCTTTTGGGAGCGCCCGGTAGACCATGCCGCAAGCGACGGACAGCTCAGGCGCGGTGCCGCAACCGGTCGTGACGCCGCTGACGGGCGCCGCGATCTTTCTGGTGGCAACGATCAAGCCGGGCGCCACCGCGGCCGAGACGGTGCGGGCGTTCTGCCCCGATCTCGCCGCGCTCGTCCGCGCCGTCGGGTTCCGCGATCAGAGCGGCGCCCTGACCTGCGTGATGGCCGTCGGGTCGGCGGCGTGGGATCGCCTGTTCGGGCAACCGCGCCCGGCGGACCTGCACCCGTTTCGCGAGATCAGGGCCGGAGCGCGCCACGCCGTCGCGACGCCGGGGGATCTGCTCTTTCACATTCGCGCCGAGCGGATGGACCAGTGCTTCGAACTGGCGAGCGCGATCATGGCGCGACTCGATGGCGCGGTCGAAATCATCGACGAGGTGCACGGCTTTCGCTATTTCGACAACCGCGATCTGCTCGGCTTTGTCGATGGCACCGAAAACCCCGATGACGGCGAGGCGGTCGCGGCCGCCCTGGTCGCCGACGCGGATCCCGGCTTCGCCGGCGGCAGCTATGTGATCGTGCAGAAATACCTGCACGATCTCGCCGCGTGGAACGCCCTGCCCACCGAAGCGCAGGAGCGCATCGTCGGCCGCACGAAACTCTCAAACGTTGAACTCGACGCCTCGATCAAGCCGAGCTCGGCGCACAACGCGCTGACGGTCATCGTCGAGGACGGACAGGAACAGAAGATCCTGCGCGACAACATGCCGTTCGGCGCGGTAGGACCGGGCGAATTCGGCACGTATTTCATCGGCTACTGCAAGACGCCGAGGACGACCGAAGCGATGATGGAAAGCATGTTTGTCGGCCGGCCGCCGGGCAATTACGACCGGCTGCTCGATGTCAGCCGCGCCGTCACCGGTACGCTGTTTTTCGCGCCGTCAGCAACCTTTCTCGACAACGTCGCGGCTAACGCACCGGCTCCGGCCGCAGCCGAAACGACGGCGCCACAGCCGCCGCGCGACGGCTCGCTCGGTATCGGCACCCTCAGAGGACAACCGCAGCATGAATAACCTCTACCGCGAGCTTGCCCCGATTTCCGACGCCGCGTGGGCGCAGATCGACGCGGAGGCCGCGCGCACGCTGCGGCGCTATCTGGCCGCGCGCCGCGTCGTCGATGTTGCCGGCCCGGCCGGCTTTGCGCTCGCCGCCGTCGGCACCGGCCACGTGAGCCCGCTCGCGGCGCCCGCCGAGGGTGTCATCGCCCGACGACGCGACACAAAAGCCGTGGTCGAGCTGCGCGTGCCGTTCGTGCTGGATCGCCAGGCGATCGACGATGTCGAACGCGGTGCCGCCGATGCCGACTGGCAACCCGCCAAGGACGCCGCGCGCAAGCTGGCGTTCGCCGAGGACGGCGCGATCTTCGACGGCTACGCCGCCGGCGACATCACCGGCATCCGCCGCGGTGCCAGCAACCCGGCGCTGACCCTGCCGGCCGACGCGCGCCACTATCCCGAGGCGGTCGCGCGGGCGGTGGAGCAGTTGCGCCAGGCCGGCGTGGACGGACCCTACGCGCTGGTGCTGGGCGCCGTCCCCTATACCGCGCTGGCCGCGGCCAGCGACGGCGGCTATCCTGTGCTGCGGCACATCCGGCGGCTCGTCGAGGCTGAGATCGTCTGGGCAGCGGCGCTCGACGGCGGCGTCGTTCTGTCGACGCGCGGCGGCGATTTCGATCTGCGCCTCGGCCAGGACATCTCGATCGGCTATCTGAGCCATACCGACGCGGCGGTCCAGCTCTACCTGCAGGAAAGCTTCACGTTCCTGTTGCAGACGCCGGAAGCCGCCGTCGCGCTTGCGCCCGCGCCGACTTCCGGAGCCGGTTGATCGACCGGGTCGCACCACCGTCGTCCTGGCGTCGGCCGAACTCATGCTTCGCGGCTCTCGCGTCGCCGCTGCTGCGCCAGCCGGCCGCCGAGCGCTTGTCGCGATGACGCCGTCGGTCTTGCCGAAGCCGGAGGGAATTCCAGATAACTGGATCCAGAGGCCGACGCGGACCGGTGGCGGCATGGAATACGTCAATCCGAGAAATCCCAACGACCGGGTTCGCGTAATGCCGGGCAATCCGAACAGCCGCTATGCCAACCAGCGTCGACCATATGTCGTGGACCAGTGCGGCGGGTATCGTGATGTCAATGGCAATCCGGTCCGCGGCCGGTCTCCTGGTCGGGCGCCGGAGGCCCATATTCCTTATCAGTCGTTCACGTTCCGGAGGCCGAGATGAGTTTGGACGGCGATGTCGAAGTGGGAAAGCAGCTCCGGCAGAACTGGTTCCAATCGGTTCAAGAGCTTTCTGATCTCGAATTGCAGCGACGAACGTGGCTCAACACGAGCAATACCAACCCGCACTGGTCCTACATCGAGTTTGTCGAGTGCTATCCTCTCCCCGATCAGTTGGAGGACGCGCTGGACCAGGGGTGGCTCTCGCGGCGCGAGTTCGAGGTCTTGACCGAACTCGGCCGACTGGTCGGCTTGCACGCGGCTCCGAGCGGCGACGATTTCAACAATGCCGCCGTGCTCGACGATCCCGCTTGGCATCGGGTCGCCGCCGCCGCGGCGCGGGCGAAACAGTTGTTGCTGCCCTTGATCCGCGACAAACACGAGCTGGACGCGTTGACTGGCTCGGCCTGACCGCGCCGATCGGCAATGCCTTACGCCAGCCTGCGCGATTTCATGGCCCGGCTCGAACCGGCCGGGCGGCTCGTGCGGGTCCGGGCGGCGGTGTCCCCAAATCTCGAAATGACCGAAATCCAGACCCGCCTCCTCGCCGAGGGCGGGCCGGCGGTGCTGTTCGAGAATGTCCTGCACGCGGGGTCGCGGCTGCCGGTGCTGGTCAATTTGTTCGGCACCGTCGAGCGGGTCGCCTGGGGCATGGACCGCGAGCCCGGCCAATTGCGCGAGATCGGTCGGACGCTGGCCTTTCTGAAGCAGCCGGAGCCGCCAGGCGGCTGGCGCGAAGCCTTCGAGATGCTGCCGCTCCTCAAGACGGTCATGGCGATGCGACCGAAGACGGTTGCCGCCGCGCCGTGCCAGGAGATCGTGCTGCAGGGCGGCGACATCGATCTCGGCCTCCTGCCGGTCCAGACCTGCTGGCCGGGCGAGCCGGCGCCGCTCATCACCTGGCCGCTCGTCGTCACGAAGGGGCCGGGCGGCGTCAGGGAGGATGGCTTCAACCTCGGCATCTACCGCATGCAGGTATTGGGGCGCGATCGCACGCTGATGCGCTGGCTGCGGCACCGCGGCGGCGCCGAGCACCATCGGCGCTGGCGGGCCGAGAAGCAGGAGCCGCTGCCGGCGGCCGTCGTCATCGGCGCCGATCCCGGCACGATCATCGCCGCCGTGACGCCGGTGCCCGACACGTTGTCGGAGTACCAGTTCGCCGGCCTCCTGCGCGGTAAACGGCTCGACCTCGTCGACTGCAAGACCGTGAAGCTGAAAGTACCGGCCGAAGCCGAGATCGTGCTCGAAGGCCACGTGTCGCTCGACGAATATGCCGATGAAGGCCCTTATGGCGACCATACCGGCTATTACAACGCGGTCGAGCAATTCCCGGTGTTTCACCTGTCGGCGATGACGATGCGGCGCGATCCCATCTATCTCTCGACCTTCACCGGCCGCCCGCC
>DATJUL010000437.1:0-2093 GCA_035502295.1 Allostellaceae bacterium
GCGAGCGCGACCGGGCGCTCGACCGCAAATTGGAGGTCATTTCGCGGACGCTGGAGACGCTGCTCGGCCTGGTGCAGACCCGCAGCAGCGCGCGGGTTGAATGGTACATCGTATTCCTGATCGTGGCCGAACTCGCGCTGGCGGCATATTCGCTGCTTACGCCGCACTGACGGCCTTGGGGAGCCCAATGAGCGAACGGATCGAAGCGTTCCTCCGTGAGAAGTCGCCGCCGACCCCGTTTCTCGTGGTCGATCTCAAGATTGTCCGTGCCCGCTACACGGAACTGCGCCAAGCGCTGCCGAATGCGGAGATCTTTTATGCGGTGAAGGCGAACCCGGCCAGCGAAGTGGTTGCCGCCTTGGCGCAGCTGGGCGCCAATTTTGACTTGGCGAGCCCGGGCGAGATCACAATCTGTCGCGAGTTGGCGATCGAACCGGGGCGGCTCTCCTTCGGCAACACGGTAAAGCGGGAGAGTGCCATCGCCGAGGCGGCGCGGGACGGCATCAGGTTATTTGCGTTCGACAGCGATGCCGAACTGCGGAAGCTGGCGTGCCGCGCGCCAAGGGCGCGCGTCTTCTGCCGCCTGCTGATCGAAAATGCCGGCGCCGAGTGGCCATTGTCGCGCAAATTCGGCTGCGACGCGCATTTGGCGGCCGATCTTCTCGTCGCAGCAAAGGGGCTGGGGTTGCATCCCTCGGGCGTCTCTTTCCATGTCGGCTCGCAGCAGACCGAACCGCAGGCCTGGGCGCATGCAATCGGGCACGCGGCTTGGGTCTTCCACGCTTGCCGCCGCCGGGGTATCGAGCTCGAACTGCTCAACCTCGGCGGCGGTCTGCCAGCGCATTACCGGGCCCCGGTGCCGCCGCTTGCCGACTACGCGGAGGCGATCGAAACTGCGCTCAAAACTCACTTTGGCGGCAGTGGTCCGCGGGTCCTTATCGAGCCCGGGCGATATCTTGTTGGCGATGCCGGGCTATTACGGACGGAAATCCTGCTGATTTCGCGGAAATCCGCCAATGAGCAAGAGCGCTGGATCTACCTCGATGCGGGCATCTACAATGGCCTCGCCGAGACGCTCGACGAGCGCATTCATTACCCGATCCGCACGGCGCGTGATGGCGGACCGTGCGGACCCGTCATCCTTGCCGGTCCGACCTGCGACAGCGCCGACATCCTCTACCGGCGGCATCCCTACGAATTGCCCCTCGACCTCGAGATCGGCGAGCCGGTCGATTTCCTGTCGGCCGGCGCCTATACGGCGAGCGCCGCGGCGGTCGCCTTCAACGGGTTTGCGCCAATCCGGAGCTACTACGTGTAATCGGCCTTCTCTGGGCAGCGCTTGATGTGAATCAAGGCGAACGGACCCGCGAGCGGGGATCGTCACGCCGACATTGGTCCAAGCGGGGCCGTGCAAGGGAGTGTCGGCGATGGGCGTTTCTAGGGTCATGTAGCGGGCCCGGTGGACGGCCCATTCATCGTTCTAATCCAAGAGGATAGCGCCGACGAGGCGGATGATGGCGGCTTCGTGCGCCACTTGATCTCGCCATTGATCCGTTCGAACGGATTGGTAACCGGTATGAAGATCGCGGTGCCCGCTTGCTCGGCCGGGATCGGTTAGTTCCCGGCGTATGGTGCGACCATCCGGGACGAGGGGCACCGGGAGCACGCAAAGTGGGCAGGCCGATGTATTCGATGAGCCGAGAGATCGCGTTAGTAGCTGGCCGCCCCTGCGACCTACCCGGTTGCGCCGAGAGCGCGGATCCGTAGTTGTCGTGTCGCCCACTGCTCCCGTCACATCGAAAGAGAGGAGCAGAGAATGCGACGTGTGATCGGCATGGATATCCACCGAACGTTTGCGGAGGTGGTGTTCTGGGAAGACGGCAAGCTGCGCGCCGGCGGACGTATCGGCATGACCCGCGCCGGTCTGGAAGGTTTTGGCCGCAGCCTCGGCAAGGAAGACGAGATCGTCATCGAGGCGACCGGCAACGCCATGGCCGTCGTGCGCGTGCTGTCGCCGTATGTCGCGCGTGTGATCGTCGCCAATTCCTTGCAGGTCAAGGCGATCGCCCATGCGCATGTCAAGACCGACAAGA
>DATJUL010000438.1:0-5268 GCA_035502295.1 Allostellaceae bacterium
TGATGGGGGTGACAGCGGGTCCGTGGGGAAATCCGGACGCCGTTTTGGCGATCGTCGCCGGCATGTGCGGCGTGACGGCGATGGCGGTACAGAACGCGCTGGTACAGGTATCGCTAAAAAATGCGCCGACGACCGCCGTCATGACGACGAACGTCACGCATTTCATGCTCGACCTCGGCGCGATCCTGGTCGACCGCGATGCGACCGACATCGCGCAGGCGAAGCGCCGCGCCTCGCACACATTGCCGGCGATCCTCGGCTTTGCCTGCGGCTGCGCGCTCGGCGCCGCGCTCGAAGCCGCCGTCGGCCTGTGGTCGCTCGTGCTGCCGACGAGCCTTGCCGTCTTCGCCCTCGCATTGGGCTCGGCACCGACGGTTCGCGTGCGCGGCGATGATCGGAACCGTCTTTCAGGCGGGTGATTTGCCGATGCTACCGAGCTCGGTATTCGGCGCACGAAGCCCTGAAGTGGCGTTTCGGGCCGCGGGGCCACCGCTGCTCTTCGGGTTGCGGCTGTGGGCGTCGGTCTGCCTCGCGCTCTATGTCGCATTCTGGCTCGAGCTGGACAACGCATACTGGGCCGGCCTTACGGCAGCGATCGTGTGTCAGCCGCAACTTGGCGCGTCGCTGCGTAAGAGTTGGTTTCGGATGGTCGGGACGCTTATCGGTGCCGTCGCGATTGTCGTGCTCACTGCGTGTTTCCCGCAAGACCGCGCCGCCTTTCTGGTCGGTCTTGCGCTGTGGGGTGCAGCCTGCGCCTTCGCTGCGACGCTGCTGCGCAACTTCGCGGCCTATGCGGCCGCACTTGCGGGCTATACGGTGGCGATTGTCGGCGGCGAGATGCTGGGCGCCACCGGCGGGGTCAATGCCGACGCGGCCTTTCTGCTTGCCATCACGCGGGCAAGCGAGATCTGCATCGGCATTGTCTGCGCCGGCATGGTCCTGGCCGGGACCGATCTCGGCGGCGCCCGGCGCCGGCTGGCCGCGCTGTTCGCGGACCTGGCGGCCGGGATCGCGGCCGGTTTTGCCGGCACATTGGCAATGGCTGGGCCTGAGCTCGCCGACACGCAGCCAGCTCGGCGCGAGTTCATCCGCCGGGTCGTCGCCCTGGACCCGGTCATCGACCAGACGTTCGGGGAATCATCTCAGATCCGCTATCGCTCGCCGATATTGCAGCAGGCGGTCGAAGGCCTGTTCACGGCCCTCTCTGGTTGGCGGGCAGTGGCAAATCACCTTGTGCGGCTGCCCCAGGACGAAGGCCGACAGGAAGCGGGCGTCGTCCTGGAACATCTGCCGTTGGAGCTGCGACGGCTGCCGCAACATCCCGAGCCGGGGCGCTGGCTCGCCGACCCGACGCGTCTTCAGCAGATGTGCGAGGCCGCGCCGCGGCAACTCTCCGCTTTGCCGGCCGGTATGCCGTCGCTGCGCTTCATGCCGACAGCGCGGCCGAGGCGCTCGACGGCATGTCGCATGCGCTCAATGGCTTGGCTTTGCTGGTCGCGGACCCCGCTCGGCCCGTCCCGCGCCGCGGTAGCTTCCGCGTGCGCGTCCCCGATTGGCTGCCTGCTTTGATCAATGCCGGGCGCGCCTTCGTCACGATCGGTGCGGTCATCCTGTTTTGGATCGTCACCGGCTGGCCGAGCGGCACCGGTGCGATCACCTTCGCCGCGGTGACGGTGATTCTGTTCTCGCCGCGAGCCGATCAGGCTTACGCCGCCGCTGTGGGCTTCGCGGTGGGCAACCTCCTCGCTGCGGTGTTCGCGGCGATCATTGCCTTCGCGGTCCTGCCCGGGCTGGGGACGGAGAGTTTCGCCGCCTTCGCCATCGCCCTGGGTCTTTACCTGGTTCCTGCTGGGGCTCTGATGGTGCAACCCTGGCAGACGGTCGCGTTCGGCGCGATGACGATGAATTTCGTGGCGATCCTCGCGCCGGCGAACCCGATGAACTTCGACACTGTGCAGTTCTACAATGCGGCGTCCGCTATCGTCGTCGGCAGCGGCGTCGCGGCGTTCTCCTTTCGCCTGCTGCCGCCATTGTCGCCGGCATACCGCACGGGCCGGCTCCTGGCGCTTACGTTGCGCGATCTGCGCCGCCTGGCGGCGGGGCGCGTGCCCCCCGATTGGCAAGGTCGAGTCCATGGCCGGCTCTCGGTCTTGCCGGACGAGGCGGCGCCGCTGAGGCGTGCGCAATTGCTGGCGGCGCTGTCGGTGGGAAGCGAGATCATCAAGCTGCGTCGGCTCATGCACCGGCTCGAACTCGACGCCGCGCTTGGCCCGGCATTTGCGCCGATAGCACAAGGTGACAGCACGACGGCGATCGCCCGTCTCGCGCGGCTCGATGCGGCGCTCGCCGTTCGCGTCGGCGCTACGCTGGAAGCGCAACATTTAGTGCGAGCGCGCAGCAGCGTTCTCGCCTTGTCGGAACTGCTGACGCAGCACGCCCCCTATTTCGGTGCCGGAGCGCCCCGATGAAGTTCGCTGAGGTCGACCTGTTTGGTGTCTATGTCGCGCCGATCTCGGTGATGCTCGTCGGCGCCTGGGTGATCACGATCGCGCTGCGCCGGGTCGCCGCCCGGTTCGGCCTCTTGCGCCATATCTGGCATCCGGCGCTGTTCGTGTTTTCGGTCTACGTACTCGTGTTGTCGTCGATCGTGCTCGTCGCTGCGCGCTGAGGCCGCCATGTCGGAAGTCAAAGCCAGATTGAAGCCGGAAACGAGGGAAGCCGATCGCGAGGTCGTCCACTCTCCCGAGCCGCCTGTCGTCAAGAAACCGCGGCGGCGTCTGCGATTCCTGCCTCTTATGATCACACTTGCAACGATCGGGCTCGCGATCGGGCTCGGACAGCTGATGTGGGATGCCTATATGGGCGCGCCTTGGACACGCGACGGCACGGTGCGCGCCTATGTCGTGACGATGGCGCCGGAGGTCTCTGGCCGCATCGTCGCGCTGCCTGTGGCGGACAATCAGTTCGTGCACAAGGGCGATCTCTTGATGGTCATCGACCCGACCAACTACAAGATTGCAGTCAGCCTCGCCGAGGCGGCCGTCGAGCAGGCCCAAACCGCTGCGAAGAACGCCGAGAGGGAGGCGGCGCGTCGGCAGCAGTTGACCCGATTGGCAGTAACCAAGGAGGAAAAGCAGACCTACGAGAGCGACGCGGTCGTCGCGCAAGCGCAATACCAGGAGGCCCTGGCCAACCTGGACCAGGCGCGGGTTAACCTGCGGCGCACCGAAATCCGTTCTCCGGTCAACGGCTGGGTTACCAATCTGCTGGCGCAGCGCGGCGATTATGCCACGGCCGGACAGAACGAGATCTCCCTGACCGATGCCGATTCATTCTGGGTCGACGGTTATTTCGAGGAGACCAATCTCAGCCCGATCCGCGTTGGCGACCCGGCCGAAGTCAAGTTGATGGGCTATCCCCAGATCGTGCGCGGCCATGTCGACAGCATCGCGCGCGCCATCAATGTCGCGAATGCGCAACCGAACGGACAAGGTCTCGCCAACGTCAACCCGATCTTTACCTGGGTTCGCCTGGCCCAACGAATTCCCGTGCGCATTCATCTCGATCGCGTGCCGGAGGGTGTCGTCCTGGCGGCCGGGATGACCGCCACAGTGCAGGTCGACCCGCGCCCGCCGTCCCGGCAAAATAAAATCGCAATGCGTTGAGATATCGACGGCAAGCGGCAGTTTTAGTGGATCCGCAACGCGTGGCGTTCATAAGCGATGGGCCCCCTTCGATAAGCCATACAAGTTCTGAGCTGGTACTCCCCTCCATTCCGGGCAGCGGTCTCCAGCCTCGTACGAACCTTGTTTGGAGTCGCACCTCGTCGGACACGCAGATCGATCGACAAGCCCCAAGCCTGAGCAGCCAGTTTTCCCTACAGCTGCCCATTGTAGCAAGCTATACTGCAGTCCACGCCGCGGAGGTGGTGGAAGGCGTGACCGTGCAGTCCTTGTCACGGAGACCACCACCATGATCGTCCTCGGCCTTATCCTCGGCGTCTTTGGCATCGGCTTTTTCTGCTGGCTGCTCTTCACGCTTGCGATCTACGCGCTGCCCCTTTTCGCGGGGCTTACGGCAGGACTCGCTGCCTTCCATGGTGGCGCCGGCGTGCTCGGCGCCCTTGCGGTCGGGGCAGCTGCCGGCATCGCCACGCTGATTGCCGGACAAATTGTATTCGCCGCGACGCGATCGGTCATCATCCGTGCCGCCGTTGCGCTGCTGTTCGCGGTACCGGCGGCGATCGCCGGCTATCACGCGACGCTCGGCCTTGCGGAAATCGGCGTACCGTCGCCAGGGTGGCGCGAAGCGTTCGCGGTTATCGGCGCGATGATCGTCGGCGGTATGGCGTGGGGACGGATGACGCTGTTCGCATCCTCGCTCCGCACCGATCGCCGTCCGCCGGCGAGTTCGACCATGCCGTCGCTGGCGGCTCTAGTTTCGGAGGACTGAGCCCCCGTCGGTCTCGCTGGCGGAGCGATCGAGCGTGGCCGAGAACGCATCGTCAAGCATGACCGCAGGCGGCCCCGCATGCCGACCGCTTGCGGCCTCGACCTGCGGCTGTCGGCTCGGGATCCTATCTTCGATGGCCGCAGGCTGTACCGCTGAACCGGCAACGAGATGCACCGAACACCCACCTTTTCTGCGCCAGGGTTTCTTTTGCTTCGCCCGGCGTCTCGCGCCTCTTGTTCAGAAGCTGAGATGGCCGCCAACTCTTCTCCCGAGGGTGTGTTCGGAGCCGCGGCCACGCGGCCTCTCATGGCTTGATCTGGCCCGAGGACGGCTGCGCCTCGATCGCCTGAGCCGCAACGGCGCCGGCTCGACTTTCTTCCCCTGGGCTATGCCCATTCCTCGCGAGGCAAGAAAGCAGGCCCCCGCCGGGGCGGGGTCTCGCCTCCGCCATCCTCCGCTGCGCTCCGGCCCGCGAGCGGGTGCGGCGTCGATCGCCTCCGGCCTCCCGATCGCCATCGAGGCCGCGATGGTCGCGGGCTCGATACAGCCAAGGGAGCAGCGACATGGCGACAATCGGTTCCTTCAAGAAGGTCGGCAACGAACTGCAGGGCGAGATCGTCACCCTGAGCGTCCAGACGAAAGGTGTGCGCGTCGTCCCCGAGCCCAGCCGCGGCAACGACAACGCCCCCAGCCACCGGGTCTTCGTCGGCCGCGCCGAAATCGGCGCCGCCTGGTCGAAGCGCTCCAGCGAGGGCCGCGACTACCTGTCGCTCAAGCTCGACGACCCGAGCTTCAACGCCCCGATCTACGCCAACC
>DATJUL010000439.1:0-2369 GCA_035502295.1 Allostellaceae bacterium
GCTGAACGGACCGCCGCCGAAGCCCAGCGCCTCGATCACCGCGCCGCTCTCCACTCGCCACAGCCAGGTGCGGCTGGCGATGATCGGATGCGGCACCGCAAGCGTCAGGGCGCCGCCGGCCAGCGGCAGGCCGTCGGCCAAGAGCCGGCCGCCGAGCTCGGCGAGGAATCGGTCAGCGCCGGGCGCGGCGCCGGCCTCGTCCACCAGCCAGGCGAGAGGTGCGGCTAAATCCATGCGCGATCATGCCGCGACGGCCCTCAGCTGTCATCCGAGCCGTGGTGATGGCGTCGCCGGCGCAGCCGGCATATCTTCGATGAAGGCCCGGCCGCGGCGCCTGTCTGGCTTCCGCCTCGCGCGGGTCAGGCCATCGCAAGCATGGAGAGAGCGATGCAGGAGGCCCTTGTCGTCCGCCGCGAAACGCACATTCCGGCACCGCCCGCCGCGGTGTTCGCGCTGCTGACCGATCCGGAGAAACTGCTGCGCTGGATGGGAACCGAGGCGCAGATCGCGCCGCAAGAGGGCGGGATGTATCTCGTCAATGTCACCGGCGCTCGCTTCGCCCGCGGCTCCTTCCGCGAGGTCGTGCCGGTGCACCGCCTGGCCTACAGTTTCGGCTGGGACGGCAGCGAGGCGGTGCCGCCGGGGTCGAGCCTGGTCGAGATCGATTTGATCGAGCAGCCGGACGGAACGCTGCTGCGCCTGACCCACACCGGGCTGCCCAATGCCGAGCAATGCGCCGGCCATTCCGAAGGCTGGGCCCATTACCTCGGCCGGCTCGCCGAGGCTGCGGCCGGGCGCGACCCCGGCCCGGATCCCTGGGCCGGCCGCACCGGCGCGGAGTGACCGCCCGAGGAGAGGTCGGCGCGGTGGCGGCGAGCGTGACGGGCGGGCGGCTCGGGGTCGATATCGGCGGCACGTTCACCGACGTGGCGCTGGAAGCGGGCGGGCGTCTGTTCAGCGCCAAGGTGCTGACGACGCCCGAGGCGCCGGAGCGCGCCGTCATCGATGCGATCCGCGCGGTGTTGGCCGACGCCGGATTAGCGCCCGGTGATCTGTCGATCGTCATCCACGGCACGACGCTGGCGACCAACGCATTGATCGAGCGCAAGGGCGCGCGGACCGCGCTCGTCACGACCGAGGGCTTCCGCGACACGATCGAGATCCGCCACGAAAACCGCTTCGAGCAGTACGACGTCAATATCGACCTGCCGCCGCCCTTGGTGCCGCGGCGCTGGCGTTTTGTCGTGCCGGAGCGGAGCGATGCCAAAGGCCGCGTCGTGACGCCGCTCGACGAGCGCGCGGTCGCCGCGCTCGGCGAGCCGCTGGCGGCCGCCGGCATCGAGAGCGTCGCTATCGGGTTTCTGCACAGCTTCGTCAACCCGGCGCATGAGGAGCGGACGCGCGCCATCCTCCAGGCGCGGCTTCCGGGCGTCACGTTTACGCTGTCCTCCGAGGTGTCGCCCGAGATGCGCGAGTACGAGCGCTTCTCGACCGCCTGCGCCAATGCTTATGTGCAGCCGATGATGGGCCGCTATCTGGCCAATCTTGAAGCGCTGCTGCGCGCCGAAGGTCTCGTCTGCCCGCTGTTTTTGATGCTGTCCGGCGGCGGGCTGACGACGGTCGAGACCGCGATCCGCTTTCCGGTGCGGCTGGTCGAGAGCGGTCCCGCCGGCGGTGCGATCTTCGCCAGCCGCCTCGCGCGCGAGTGCGGCCTCGACAAGGTGCTGTCCTACGACATGGGAGGCACGACCGCGAAAATCTGCCTGATCGACGAGTTCCAGCCGCAATCGGGCCGCGCCTTTGAGGTCGCCCGCGTCTACCGGTTCAAAAAGGGCAGCGGCCTGCCGCTCAGGATCCCGGTCATCGAGATGGTCGAGATCGGCGCCGGCGGCGGCTCGGTCGCGCGCGTCGATCGCCTGCGCCGCATCACGGTCGGCCCGGACAGCGCCGGCGCCGATCCCGGCCCCGCGTGTTACGGCCGCGGCGGCGCGCTGCCCACCGTTACCGACGCCGACCTTTTGCTCCGCCGCATCGATCCGGCCGGGTTTTCCGGCGGGCGCATGGCGCTCGATTTCGGCGCGGCGGAGGGCGCGGTGCAGCGCGAAATCGCCGCGCCGCTCGACCTCACCTTGCCGTTGGCCGCCTTCGGCGTCAGTGAGATCGTCGACGAGAACATGGCGAACGCGGCGCGCGTCCATGCGATCGAGAGCGGCAAGGACGCGCGCGGACGCACCCTCGTCGCGTTCGGCGGCGCCGCGCCGCTGCATGCCGCGCGCATCGCCGACAAGCTCGGCCTCGACCGCGTGCTGGTGCCGAAAAATGCCGGCGTCGGTTCGGCGGTCGGGTTTCTGCGCGCGCCGATCGCTTAC
>DATJUL010000440.1:0-12862 GCA_035502295.1 Allostellaceae bacterium
GAACTCGCGCGGCGCAGCGACGGCCGCGCGCTCTACGGCCTGACGACGCCGCTGGTTACGACCGCGTCGGGCGCCAAGATGGGGAAGACCGCGCAAGGCGCCATATGGCTCAACGCCGAGCGCCTCAGCCCGTTCGAGTACTGGCAGTTCTGGCGCAACACCGAGGACGCCGATGTCGGGCGCTTTCTGCGCCTCTTCACCGAATTGCCGCTCGATGAGATCGCACGGCTGGAACAGCTTCGGGACGCCGAAATCAACGAGGCAAAAGAGGTGTTGGCGTACAGAGCAACCGAGTTGGCGCACGGCCGAGATGCCGCCGAGGAAGCCGCGAATGGCGAACTCCCGGAGGTAGTGGTTCCGCGTGGGCGCATTCGACCCGATACCGCCAACACCGAGCCGTTCGTGTTGGCCGGATTGGTATCCTCCAAGGGCGAGGCGCGGCGCCTGATTCGTGATGGGGGCGCCCGCATCAACGACCGCGTTGTCGTGAGCGAGACGGAGACACTGGGCGAAGATGCCCTTCGCCCACTCATCAAGCTTAGCGCTGGGCGCAAACGGCACGTAATCCTGCGGGTCGTCTGAGGTCAGCCCGGCTGAGCGAGCCGCGCCTTCAGCGCGAGGAGGTCGCGCCACGCTTCGCGCTTGCGTTCGGGGGTACGCAACAGGAACGCCGGGTGGAACATCGGCAATGTCGGCACCGGCTGGTCGAGGCCGGGCACCGCGAGGGCGAACCAGCGGCCGCGCAGCCGCGTAATCCCCTCGCTGACCGGCAACAGAGCGCTCGCCGCGGTGCCGCCGGCGAGGACCAGCACGCGCGGCCGGGCCAGCGCGATGTGGCGCAGCACAAACGGCAGGCAGGCGGCGATCTCGGCGCTGGTCGGCTTGCGGTTGCCGGGCGGGCGCCAGTAGATGACGTTGGTGATCTGCACCATCGTGCGGTCGAGGCCGATCGCCGCCAGCATGCGGTCGAGGAGCTGCCCGGCGCGCCCGACAAACGGCTTGCCCTGGCGGTCTTCCTCGGCGCCCGGCGCCTCGCCGACAATCAGGACCGGCGCCGCGGGATTGCCGTCGAGGAATACGGTCGTCGTCGCGGTGCGCTTCAACGGGCACAGGTCGAACGCCGCGACGATCTCGCCCAAGCCTTCGATCGTCGCGGCCCCGGCCGCCAAGAGCCGCGCCGACTGCGCCGCCTCCGCCGGCGACTCAGCCAGCGCCCCCGGCGGACTGACGAGCGGCGGCGTCCTTCCGTGATCCTCCCCCGACTGCGGGGGAGGATCGGGAAGCGGCGTCGGCCGCGAAGGCGGCGCGAGGCGATCGATCGCCACCGCGCCGATCGCCGCGTCGGCGCCCATCGCGATCTGCCACTCAAGCAGGGCCCGCGCCGCCGCGGGCGACAGGTTCGTTCCGCTCATCCGATAATCTTATCAACCGCGGCGCCGTCCGGCGCTGAATTCTCGCGGATGAACGGGTTGACTCGATGCAGCCCAAACCGTCATCGGCGGGCTTGACCTGCGGATCCTGCCCGGGGATGGTGACCCGTCAGTGCACCATCCACATCCAGAAAACCGGGTCGTCCCACAGGCTGTCGGGCAGCGGTTGCTCGTCCGGCGGATCGGGCGGCGGCCCGTTGCCGCCGGGCCGCCCGCGGCGGAGCGGCGCCAGCCGGCCGAACAATCGACGCAGTTCCCGGCGCAGCCTCGCACCCGGGCCGACCCGTCCCGTTCTCCGGTCGAGCGTGTTTGGCGGCACCAGACCGAATACCGTCGGGCAATCTGCACTCATCTCGCCCCCACTCCCGTCGGGCCGCGGCCTCGCTGCAATCATCCTGCTCGGCCGCCGCGTTTCCTGTAGTGGTGGCACGGCAAAATCCATGCCATTGCCCAATTTCTTGGCAATTCGCGAAACCGGCTCAGAGAGCCGCGCGGGCTCGTGCCGTTGCAGCCGCATCGACATCGAGCGCGGCGTCGAGCACGACGCCGAAATGGCGCGCGGCGTCCTCCGCGCTGATCAGCCCGTCGAGCACATCCTGGCGGACGGCCTCCGCTGCCCGCTCGGCCGGCCGGCCGTAGCCGCCGCCGCTCGGTCCCGTGCAGCGGAAGCGGTCGCCCGGCCGCATCCGCCGGTAGGGCATCTTTGACGGCAACTCGCGCGCGGCGCCGTCGGAGATCAGCGACAACGTCGCCGGATAGCCCTGCGCGCCGCCGCCGAGGCCCCACGGACGATGACGGTGGCCGTCGCCCTCGATCGACACGCCGCCCTCGGCCAGCAGCTCGAACTCGCGCACCGCGCCGAGACCGCCCCGCCAGCGGCCGTAGCCCATCGCATCGGTGCGCAATTCGTAGCAGCGGACCCGCAACGGCAGATGGCTCTCGATGTCCTCGACCGGGTTGTTGCGGGTGTTGGCGTAGAGCGTATCGACCGCGTCCATGCCGTCGGCGTCCTGCCGCCCGCCGTAGCTGCCCTCGAAGATCTCCATATGCACCCAGGCCGTGCCCTCCGGCCGCTCGCCGGAAAAGGCGATGACGCGCAGATTGCCGATGCCGGCCGAAACGCGGTCCGGCGCGATCTGCGCCATTGCCTTCATGACGGTATCGGCGAGCTGGTTGCCGGTGGCAAAGCGCGCGATCGTCGGCGCCGGGAACACCGGGTTGGCAAGGCAGCCCTTGGGCGCGACGATGCGAATGGGGCGCGTCAGCCCTTCGTTGACCGGAATGTGGCCGAAGACGGCGGTATCCAAGAGGATCGAGCGGATCGTCAACCACACTGCGATATCGACGGTGCCCTGGAACGGCATGTTGATCGGCCGGTCGGCCATTTGCGGCGCGGTGCCGGTCAGATCGACGGTCAGCGCGTCCCCTGCGACCGTGACGGTCGCGACGATCGGCAGGTCGCGGCGCGCCGGGTCGTCGCTGTCGCTGTAGCCGTCGATCATCGTCTGCGCCGTCCAGCTGCCGTCGGGCAGCGCCGCGATGGCGCGCCGCATCAGCGCCTCGGCCTGGTCGAGCGCCCCCTCGCAGGCCGCTTCGAAGGTTGCCAGACCATAGCGGGCGATCAGGTCCAAGAGCCGTTCGGCGCCGATGCGGGCGGCGGCGACCTGCGCCTCCATGTCGCCGACGACGAGGTCCGAGGCGCGCAGATTGTCGCGCAGCATGTGCCACACCGGCTCGACCCGCCGCCCTTCGTCGTAGACCTTGATGGCGCGGAACTGCAGCCCCTCGGCATAGGCGTCGATCGCATCGACGATGCCGCAGCTGCCGGGCGTCAGCGCGCCGATATCGAGGTGATGGGCCGCGGTCGCAGTGTAGCCGACGAGCGTGCCGTCGAGAAACACCGGGACGATGAACCCGACATCCGGCCCGTGGCTGGCGCCGGCATAGGCGTCGTTGTGCATGACCACGTCGCCCGGCCGCAGGCTCTCGCCGCGCCCTTCGAGCACACCCAGCATGCCGCGCACATAGCCCGGCAGCGGCCCCGATTGCAGCGGCGTCGATTGCATCGATTCGGCGATGCCGCGACCGTGACGGTCGATGATCGCGGCGCCGAAATCCTCGGATTCGCGGATGATCGAGGAATGCGCCATGCGCATCAGCTTGAAGCCCATCTCGACCGCGATGGTTTCGAGCGCGCCGTGGATGACGCTGACCGTGATCGGATCGATGCGGTTCGTCGCGGGTGTCATCGCTCAGCCCTCCTGAAGGCGGATGATCAGGTTGCCGTCCCGCAGCGCGCTGACCTGCGCCAGCGGCGGGACGATTGTCGTGCTGTCTGCCTGCAGAATGATCGCCGGCCCGGCGATTGCCTGATCCAGTGGCAGCCGGTCGCGCTCGTAGCGCGGCGTATTGAAGCGGCTGAGGCCGTGCGGCGTGCGGAACACGCAGGGCGCGTGGCCGGCCAACGCCGCGGCGAGCGAACCGGAGCGCGGCGGCGGCATGCCGCGCAGCTTCGCGCCGGGGGCGGTCGCGGTGAGGCGCAGATTGACGATCTCGACCGGCTCGCCGGGAAAGCCATGGCCATATTCGATCCGGTGCCGGTCGTAAAAATCGGCCAGCAGACGATCCACCGAGGCCGCGGTCACGGCGCCGTCGGGCGCGGCGATCCGCAACTCGTAGCCCTGGCCGAGATAGCGCAGATCGGCGGCGCGCCGGAACACCGCGGTGTCGGGATCGATGCCGTCGCCGCGTAACTGCGCCGCGAGCTCGGCATGCATGGCCGAGAAATCGGTGTTGAGCACGGCCACGTCGAGCCGGTCGGAGCGGCCGAACACGGTGCGGCTGGTGTCGTAACGCGGGTCGGTCGTCATCAGCCCGATCGCCGAGGCGATGCCCGGATAGCGCGGCACCAGCACCTCGGGAATGCCGAGCATCGCGGCGACCTCAGCGCCGTGCAGCGGCCCCGCGCCACCCATCGCGACGAGCGTAAAATCGCGCGGGTCGAGCCCCTTCTCGACCGTGCGCGAGCGGATTGCATTGGCCATGTTGGCGTTGAGAACCGTCAGCACCCCTTCCGCCGCTTCGTCCGGCGCGAGGCCGAGACGAGCGGCCAGCGCGTCGATGACCTCGGCCGCGGCGCCGCCGTCGAGCCGCATGCCGCCGCCGAGAAAATGCTCGACGTCGAGGCGGCCGAGATAGAGGTTGGCGTCGGTCACGGTCGGCTGATTGCCGCCGCGGCCGTAGGCGGCGGGGCCGGGGACGGCGCCGGCGCTCTTCGGCCCGACACGAAAGGCGCCGGCATCGTCGACCTGCGCGATCGAGCCGCCGCCGGCGCCGATCGTATGCACGTCGATCATCGGCACCAGCACCGGATAGCCGGCGATCGTCGTGTCGCGCGCCGTCGCCTCGACAAAGCCGCCGTCGCGGACGATGCCGATATCGGCCGAGGTGCCGCCGACATCGAACGTGATCAGGTTGCGCCGTCCCGCCAGCGCGCCGGCCCAGCCGCCGCCGAGCACCCCGGCGGCCGGTCCGGACAGCAGCGTCAAGACCGGCAGGCGGGCGATCAGCGCCGCCGTCGCGACACCGCCGTTGGAGCGCATGATGCGCAGATCGGCCGGCATGCCGCGCGCCTTCAATTCATCGTCGAGCCGGGCGACGTAGCGGCGCACCTTGGGGCCGATGAACGCGTTCATCGCCGCCGTCGTAAAGCGCTCGAACTCGCGGAACTGCGGCGCGACCTCGGCCGAGGTCGTGATGAAGCATCCGGGCAATTCCTCGCGCAGGATCGCCGCGGCGCGCTCCTCATGCGCCGGGTTCAGGTAGGAAAACAGGAAACAGACCGCGACCGCCTCGACCCCCTCGGCGCGCAATTCCTGCGCCGCGCGCCGGACGCCGTCCTCGTCGAGCGGCTCCAGCACCGTCGTGCGGTCGGCGGTCAGCCGCTCGGCGACGGTCTTGCGGTGACGGCGACGCACCAATGGGCGCGCCTGCCACGGGATTTCCTGGCGCAGCGAATAATGCTGCGGCCGCTGGTGGCGGCCGATATGCAGCACGTCGCGGAACCCGGCCGTGGTCAGCATGCCGGCGACGCAGCCGTCATATTCGAGGACGGCGTTGGTCGCGATCGTCGTCGCGTGCAGCACGAGATCGATGTCGCCGGGCGCGACGCCGGCCACGCCGCACAGCGCGGCGATGCCGGTCATCATCGCGACCGAGGGGTCGTCGGGCGTCGTCGCGATCTTGTACACCGCCAGCGCGCCGCTGTCGGGATCGGCATAGACGAGGTCGGTGAACGTGCCGCCGACATCGATACCGATCATCTTCATCGCCGCCCTCCCGCTTGCGATCGCCCCATGTTCCCCAGCAAGCGCGATGCCAGCGGGCGAGCCGGCATGGGCGTTGCAGCGCCGCCTGTCGCTGCTCGATCAACAAGCGGCGGGAAGCGCCATGCCGAACGCAAAGGAATGCCTGGTCTTTCGCGTCGCGATGAACCATCCGGGCGACACGGAAGCGGTCGAGGCGCTGATCGACAAGGGTCAGGTCGAGGCCGCGGACATCGTCGCGATTTTCGGCAAGACCGAAGGCAACGGCTGCGTCAACGATTTCACCCGGCCGTTTGCGGTCGAGGCGTTGAAGACGGCGCTGGCGCCGCGCCTCGGCGTCAGCCGGGCGGCCGTTGCCGAGCGCATCCCGCTGGTCATGTCGGGCGGCACCGAAGGCGCGCTGTCGCCGCATTTCCTGGTCTTTGCCGTGCGGTCGGCGGCGCCGCCGGTGCCGCGCGGCGGCGCGAAGCGGCTGGCGATCGGCACCGCGCCGACGCGCGACTTTCGCGCCGGCGAGATCGGCCGGCTGCCGCAGATTGAGGAAACCGCCGCCGCGGTGCGGCGTGCGATCGCGCAGGCCGGCATCGCCGGCCCCGACGACGTGCATTTCGTGCAGATCAAATGCCCGCTGATCACCGCCGAGCGCTATGCCGCAGCGCTGGCCGAGGGCGCCCGTCCCGCGACGCACGACACCTACGCCTCGATGGGGCTGTCGCGCGGCGCCTCGGCGTTGGGCGTCGCGCTGGCGCTCGGCGAAATCGCCGCGGAGGCGGTCAACGATGAGGTTGTGTGCCGCGATTTCGGGCTGTGGTCGGGCCGGGCCAGCGCGTCGGCCGGCATCGAAATGGCGCACAACGAAATCATCGTTCTCGGCAACAGCGCCGAATGGGCCGGCGATCTCGTCGTCGGCCACGCGGTGATGGAAGATGCGCTCGATCTCGCGGCCGTCGCCGGCGCGCTGCATCTGGTCGGGATCACGCCCGGCCGCCAGCTGACGCCGGTGCAGCGCGACCGCATCGCCGCGGTGTTGGTCAAGGCCGAGACATCCTCCGACGGAAGGCTGCGCGGCAATCGCCACACGATGCTCGATGACAGCGACATTCCGGCGACGCGCCACGCCCGCGCCTTTGTCGGCGGCGCTGTGGCGGGTCTGATCGGCCGCACCGATCTGTTCGTGTCCGGCGGCGCCGAACACCAGGGACCGGATGGCGGCGGGCCGGTCGCCATCATCGCCGCTGCGACATGATCGCCGGCCGCGCGGCGACGGCCGCTTCTGGCACACCGCTTGCGAGCCTTTGACCGATAGAGAGAACAAGGGGTGAGGGTGGGGCGGTTGCGATGACTGCGCGCTACGACGTCGAACTGCTTTCGGTCGGCAAGCGGTTCGGGACAACCGTTGCGGTCGATGGGATTTCGTTGCGCGTGCCTGCGGGGTCGTATTGCTGCCTGTTGGGTCCCAGCGGCTGCGGCAAGACGACGACATTGCGCATGATTGCCGGGCACGAATTCGTCTCGACTGGCGATATTTTGATCAATGGTCAACTGGTGACCGATCAGCCGCCGGCCCGCCGCGGCACGGCGATGATGTTTCAGCATTACGCGTTGTTTCCGCATCTCAATTGCCTCGACAACGTCGCGTACAGCTTGCGGATGCGCGGCGTCGGCCGGGCGGAGCGGCGCGAAGCGGCGCGCGAATTTCTCGAACTGACGCAAATGGCCGACTTCGCCAAGCGGCTGCCGGCGCAGCTGTCGGGCGGTCAGCAGCAGCGTGTCGCCTTGGCGCGAGCGCTGATCACGCGGCCGAGGGTGCTGCTGCTCGACGAGCCGCTGTCGGCGCTCGATCCGTTTTTGCGCGGCCAGATGCGCGGCGAATTGCGCCGCCTGCAGCGCGAACTCGACATCACGTTCATCCACGTCACCCATTCCCAGGATGAAGCCATGGCGCTGGCCGATCTGGTCGTCGTCATGGAGCACGGCCGCATCCGTCAGGCCGACGAGCCGCGCGAAGTCTTCCGCCGGCCGAAAACCGCGTTCGTCGCGCGGTTCTTCGGCGGCCATAATCTGATCCCCCGCGATGACGGCACCGAACTGGCGGTCCGTACCGACCGCTGCCGTCTGTTCGCCACCGACGCGACGGTCGAGCCGAGCCTCGCCGGGCAGGTGATCGGGGTCGAATTCCAGGGCGCGCGTGTCCAGGTGACGCTCGACTCCGATCTCGGCATCCGCCTCGTCTCCCACCTGCCGGACGACGTGTTTTACGGCCATCCGGTTCAGCTCGGCGAGCGGGCGCGGATCGGCTGGTCGACCGCCGATGCGCATCCCGTTATCGCCACCCCCAGCCATTAGGGAGAACCAGCATGAACAGCGGCTCCACGGAAAAGCCCGCCCAGCGGCGCCAGGCGGTGACCCGCCGCCAGGTGATGAAAACCGCCGCAATCGCCACCGGCGCCGCGCTCGGCTCCGGCGCGATCACCGGCTTCCCGACCGTCTGGGCGCAGAAATACAAGAACATGACGCTGCGCCAGTTCGGCAACGGCGTCTCCAACCTCAACGCGATCGCCGAGCACTGCAAAAAGGACCTCGGCATCAATCTGCAGATGACGGTGCTCGATTCGACCTCGACGATCCAGCGGGCGATCACCCAGCCGCATTCCTACGACATCGCCGACATCGAATACTACATGTGCAAGCTGGTCTTCCCGACCGGAGTGTTGCAACCGCTGGATACCAAGCGCATCAAGTATTTCAGCGAAATCGTGCCGATCTTCACCAAGGGGACGTTAAAGCCCGGATCGGAGATCTCGCCGCAGGGCACCGCGCCGTGGAAGGTGCAGTTTGTCGGCGGTGAGCATTCGCACAAATTTGTCCCTCACCCGACGCGCTGGGCGACGATCATCCCGACAATTTACAACGCCGACACGCTTGGCATCCGGCCCGATCTGGTCGGCAAGCCGATCCACCACTGGCGCGAACTGGTCGACCCGGCGTTCAAGGGACGCGCGGCGCTGCAGAACATCCCCAATATCGGCATCATGGATGCCGCGATGGTCATCGAGTCGCTCGGCAAGCACAAATATAAAGACAAAGGCAACATGACCAAGCCCGAAATCGACATGACCATCGACTTTCTGATCAAGACGAAGAAGGCGGGCCAGTTCCGCGCCTTCTGGAAAAGCTTCGACGAGAGCGTCAATCTGATGGCGTCGGGCGAAGTCATCATCCAGTCGATGTGGTCGCCGGCGGTGGCGAAGGTGCGCGCGATGGGCATCCCGTGCACCTATCAGCCGCTCGAAGAGGGCTATCGCGGCTGGGCGGACGGTCTCGGCATCGCCGCGCATTTGCAGGGCGGGATGCGCGACGCCGCCTACGAATACATCAACTGGTACTTGTCGGGCTGGGTCGGCGCCTATCTCAACCGCCAGGGCTATTATTCGGCGGTGCTGTCGACCGCGAAGAAATACATGACGCCCAACGAATGGGGCTATTGGATGGACGGCAAACCGGCTACTGCCGATATCCTCAGCCCCGAGGGCAAGGTCATGGAAAAGGCCGGGGCGGTGCGCGACGGCGGCTCGTTCTATGATCGCATGGGCCATATCGCCTGCTGGAACTCGGTGATGGACCAGGATCGTTATCTCCTGCAGCGGTGGAACGAGTTCATCGCGGCGGCATGACGAGTTTCCCGTTCGCGGCAGAGCACGCGCCGGCGGCCGAGCGGCCGCGCCGGCGCGGTCGCTCGTGGAGCGGCGCCATCGCCTATCTGCAGGCGGCGCCGCTCGCCGCGCTTCTCGTGGGCTTTTTGATCTTTCCGGTCGTCGCGATCGTCGTCACCAGCTTTCTCGACTACAACTCGGTCCAGATCCTGCCGCGTTTCACGCTCGAAAATTACCGGGAGTTGCTGTTTTCGGCCGTGACGTGGCAGACCTATCTCAACACGTTCCGGCTCGCGGCCCTGACCTGGGCGATCACGCTCGTGGTCGGGTTCACGCTGTCCTATTTCCTCGCTTTTTACGTGCGCTCGCTGTTGTGGCAGTCCGGGCTGCTGCTGGTCTGCACCGTGCCGTTCTGGACCTCGAACATCATCCGCATGATCTCGTGGATCCCGCTCTTGGGGCGCGACGGCCTCGTGAACTCGGCGCTGCTGAGGCTCGGCATCATTCACCACCCGCTGACCTTCCTGCTCTTTTCCGATTTCGCGGTGGTGCTGGCGCTGGTGCACCTCAACACGTTCTTCATGATGATCCCGATCTTCAATTCGATGATGCGCATCGACCGCTCGCTGATCGAGGCGGCGCGCGACGCCGGCGCCAGCGGCCGGCAGATTTTGTGGACCATCGTCATCCCGCTGTGCCGCACCGGCATCGCGATCGGCTCGATCTTTGTCATTGCCCTGGTGATGGGCGATTTCGTCACGGTTCGGCTGATGAGCGGCGGGCAGAGCGCCTCGGTCGGGCTGATGATGTCGAATGCGATTGGATTGTTGGAATATCCCGCGGCGGCGGCCAATGCGGTGCTGCTGCTGGTGCTGGTGCTCGGCCTCATCGCCGCCATCGTGCGCGGCGTCGACATCCGCCGCGAACTGACGGTCGCCGCCGCGCCGGGGCGGGGCGCCGATGAATAGAAGCCGGCGCCCGCTTGCGTTCTATGTGCTGGCCGGGTTTTTCGGCCTCTATGTGTTGTTCCTGTACGGCCCGACGATCACGATCGCGATCCTGTCGTTCCAAGGGCCGAACGGCGGCCTGACCTTTCCGATGAACGGCTGGTCGGTGCACTGGTTTGCCAACCTGTTCCAGCCGCAGCTGGTCGGCGATTTCGGCGGCTCGCTGCGCCGCTCGCTGGCGCTGGGTGTCATGGTCATGGTCGGCACGGTGCTGATCTCGCTCGCCGCCGGCCTCGCCTACCGCAAGCGCTTTGGCGGCGACACCGTGTTGTTCTATCTGGCGATTGCCAGTCTTGTCGTGCCGTCGATCCTGATCAGTCTCGGGATCGGGTTGATGTTCAGTGCGCTCGGTCTCGATCCGGCGTGGTACAGTTCGGCCTTCGGCGCGCAGCTGACGTGGACCTTGCCGTTCGGCCTGTTGATCATGTTCGCCGTGTTCAGTCGCTTCGATCCGGCCTATGAGGAGGCCTCGCGGGACCTCGGCGCCTCGCATTGGCAGACCTTCCGGCATGTCCTATTGCCGTTGATCGCGCCGAGCGTGCTCGGCGTCGCGCTGTTCGGCTTCACGCTGTCCTACGATGAATTCGCTCGCACGATGATGACGGCCGGCGCCTTGAACACGCTGCCGCTGGAAATCTACGGCATGACGACAAACATCACGACGCCGGTGCTCTATGCGCTCGGGACGTTGACGACGGCCTTCTCGCTCATTGTCATCCTCAGCTGCATCGTCGGCGTGACGTGGCTGCAGCGGCGGCGGGCCGGGACACCAGCAGCTTCCGGCGAATGAAACCGTTCGACCTGGTGATCGCCGGCGGCCGACTGGTCTCGGCTGACAGCGTCCTCACGGCTGATATTGCGGTCGCGGGTGAGACGATCGTTGCGATCGGCCGGGGCCTTGCGGCACGGGCCGACGGCGAGGTCATCGACGCGGCCGGCCATTACGTTCTGCCGGGCGCGATCGACAGCCATGTCCATTTCCGCGAGCCGGGCTACACCCACAAGGAGGATTGGGGCACCGGCACGGCGGCGGCCGCGGTCGGCGGCGTCACGACCGTGTTCGAGATGCCCAACACCGATCCGCCGACCGCGACGGTGGAGGCGCTGCGCCTGAAGCAAGAGGCGGCGGCGCGCCAGGCGCATGTCGATTACGGCATCTACGGCCTCCTCGACGAGCACAATATCGACCGGCTCGAGGCGCTGATCGCGCACGGCGTCGCCGGGTTCAAATGCTTTATGGGCAACACCTTCGGCAACCTGCCGGCGCCGAGCGACGGGGCGATGCTGGAGGGCTTCGAGATCATCGCGCGGCACGGCATGCGCTGCGTCGTGCACGCCGAAAACGCCTCGATCATGGCACGCCGACAAGCGCGGATGGCGGCGGTCGGCCGCGTTGATCCGCATGCCCATCTCGCGGCGCGGCCGGAAGTCTGCGAGATCGAAGCGGTCGGCCGCGCGATCGTTTTCGCCGAATGGACCGGCGCGCGACTGCACATCGCGCATCTGAGTTCGCAGGACGCGCTCTACCTGGTGCGCGCGGCCAAGGCGCGCGGCGTCGACGTCACGGTCGAAACCTGCCCGCAATACCTCTTGTTCGACACACGCGATGTCGAGCGGCTGGGCGGCATCCTGCGGGTCAATCCGCCGATCCGCGCGGCGGGCCATGGCGCGGTGCTGTGGGCGGCATTGCACGACGGCACGATCGACATGATCGCGACCGACCATGCGCCGCATAGGCCCGACGAGAAGACGCGGGCCGATATCTGGAGCTGCGATTGCGGCTTTCCCGGCGTTGAGACGCAGATGCCGGTCATGCTGACCGAAGCGGCGCGCGGGCGCATGACGATCTGCGATTACGTGCGCTGGAGCGCGGTCAACCCGGCCAGGGCGTGGGGGCTGTTCCCGCAGAAAGGCATCCTGCAGGTCGGCGCCGACGCGGACATCGTTGTCGTCGATCCCGAACGCGAGACGGTCCTCGACCAGGCGCAGCTGCATTCGCGCAGCAAGATTTCGCCGTGGCACGGGCGGCGGGTGAAGGGTGCGCCGCGCCACACGATCGTCCGCGGCAGCGTCGTCGTGCGCGACGGCGAACTCGTCGGGCCGGCCGGCTCGGGGAAGCCGGTGCGGCAGGTGATGCCGCCGGCCCATCCGCGCCACACCGACCGGACGATGACGGCGATCCTCGGCGCCGGGCCGCGCGGCTGAGAACGATGGCCGACCTCTGCATCACGGCGGGGCCGTTCGTCTTCGCCGCGGACTTCGAGCGCGCCGCAGCGCCGCACACGGTGCACCGGTTCGAGGCGCTGCTGCCTTACCGTTCGCGCCTGATCCAGGCGCGCTGGAGCGGCGAAGCGTGCTGGATCCCGCTCGGCGATCTCGACCTCGGCGTCGGCTACGAGAACGCGACGAGTTATCCGAAACCGGGCGAAGTGCTGTTCCACCCCGGC